>CAZVIG010000167.1:0-5422 GCA_964627395.1 uncultured Sedimenticola sp. | reverse complement strand
TGGTGGTGGAGGAGGTGACATAGGGATAGGTGCCGTGGTCGATGTCCAGCAGCGCCCCCTGGGCGCCCTCGAACATCACGCTGCGCCCGTCGGCGCGCATCCGGTGCAGAGTGCCGGGTACGTCCTCGATCAGCGGCACGATGCGCTCGGCCTGCGCCAGCGCCTCGTCCAGCACCTGCTGGTAGTCCACCGTGGGGAACTTGAAATAGTGCTCCAGGGCGAAGTTGTGGTAGTCCATCACCTCGCGCAGGCGCTCCGCGAAGTGGTCGGCGTCGAGCATCTCGCCCAGGCGGATGCCGCGCCGCGAGACCTTGTCCTCGTAACAGGGGCCGATGCCGCGCCCGGTGGTGCCGATGGCCTTCTTGCCGCGCGCCGCCTCGCGCGCCTGATCCAGGGCGATGTGGTAGGGCAGGATCACCGGGCAGGACTCGCTGATCCCCATGCGGGCACGCGCATCCACCCCGCCCTGCTCCAGCATGTCCAGCTCCTCGAGCAGCGCCGAGGGGGAGAGCACCACGCCGTTGCCGATCAGGCAGCGCACGTTCTCGCGCAGGATGCCGGAGGGGATCAGGTGCAGCACCGTCTGCTTGCCGTCGATGACCAGGGTGTGGCCCGCATTGTGCCCGCCCTGGAAGCGCACCACCGCATCGGCGCGATCGGTGAGCAGGTCCACCACCTTGCCCTTGCCCTCGTCACCCCACTGGGTGCCTATGACCACTACGTTCTTGCCCACTTGGATCTTCCTGTCGTCTGTTTCGGTTGTCGTTCGCCGGCGAACCGGCAGCCTACAGCGGTACCACCGCCCAGTCGTCGCCCCGCCGTTCCAGGCGCGCGGTGATGCCCGCCTCGGCGGGATCCAGCACCTGCCCCGGCAGCTCGCGCAGCACCACCCGTCCCTCGCCGCGCAGACGCGCGATCGCCGCCTCCAGAGCGGGCTCGCGCCGCGCCGGCGCCAGCACCGCGCCCGGCGCCTCCGGCGCGGGACGCCGCCCCAGGAGCATCAGGGTCTTGAGATCGGCGCTGAAGCCGGTCGCCGGACGCGCGCGGCCGAACTTCTCGCCGATCTGGTCATAGCGGCCGCCGCGCGCCACCTCGTTGCCCTGCCCGGGCACGAAGGCCGCGAACACCACCCCGGTCTGGTAGTGGTAGGCGCGCAGCTCCGCCAGGTCGTAGTGCAGTGGCACGCCCGGCAGACAGTCGCCCAGATAGTCCCCCAGCGCCTGCAGGTAGTCGATCGCCGCCAGCACGTCGTCCGGGGCGGCGGCGAGCACGCGGCGCGCCTCGGCCAGCACACCGGCGTCGCCGTTCAAGTCGGCCAGGGCGTTGAACATCGCCGCCTGCTCCCCAGGCAGTTCCAGGCCGGCCACCAGGGCGCGGATCTCGGGATGCGCCTTGCGCTGCAAGGCCTCGAACAACTCCGCCTCCTGGGCCGGATCGAGGCCGGCATGCCGCGCCAGGCCGCGGAAGATGCCCACATGGCCCAGGTCCAGGTAGATCTCCTCCAGGCCGGCGATGCGCAGGGTCTCCATCATCAGGCACAGCACCTCGGCGTCGGATTCGACGCCGGCATGGCCGTACAGCTCGGCCCCGATCTGCAGCGGGCTGCGCGAGGCGGAGAAGCCGTCCGGGCGGGTGCGCAGCACGCTGCCGATGTAGCACAGGCGCGTCGGACCCTGCTGCTGCAACTGGTGGGCGTCGATGCGCGCCACCTGCGGCGTCATGTCGGCGCGGATGCCGAGCTGGCGGCCGCTGAGCTGGTCGGTGAGCTGGAAGGTCTGGAGTTCGAGGTCCTTGCCCGCGCCGGTGAGCAGGGAGTCGAGGTATTCGATCACCGGCGGGATCACCAGCCGGTAGCCCCAGGTGCGGTAGCGGTCCAGCAGCTCGCGGCGCAGCGACTCGAGCGCCGCCGCCTGCTCCGGCAGCAGTTCGTCGATGCCCTCGGGCAGCAGCCAGCTCTTGCCTTTCGTCATCTTTCTATCGCACCAGGTAGAGCATGAGCAGGCCGAACAGCATGGCGCCCAGCCCGATGCTGCGCAGCTGGCCGTCGCCGAGCTGCGCGATGCGCCGCACCGCCTCGCGGTAGCCGGCCGGGTTGAGAAAGGGCAGCATGCCCTCGATCACGAACACCAGCGCCAGCGCCGCCAGGAAATCCTGCCACATGCCTGCTTCCACAAAAAAACCGGGATGCCCCCGGTCGAACCCATGGATGAACCCGCGGATTTTCGCAAATCGACCGCTGCAAGTCGAGGCGATCCGCACCGCCTGTCAGACCCGGCACCGCGGAGATTTCCGGCTGCGGGAGGGCGCCCGACCGCCGTTTCGGGAGCGGCCGAAGCCGCTCCCGCAGGGAGTGCGCCCTCAGGGCTTGGGCCGCTCGGACTTGAAGTAGCGGAAGAACTCCGAGTCGGGATCCAGGACCATCATGCTGCTGCCGTCGCGGAACACCTCGCGGTAGGCCTTGAGGCTGCGCCAGAAGTTGTAGAACTCGCGGTTGCGGTCGAAGGCCTTGGCATAGATCTCGGCCGCCTGGGCGTCCCCCTCGCCGCGCAGCAGCTCGGCGTCGCGGTAGGCCTTGGCCAGGATCTCGGTGCGCTGACGGTCGGCATTGGCCTGGATGCGTTCGGCCGCCTCGGCGCCCTCGGCGCGCAGCTCGGCGGCGACGCGATGGCGCTCGGTACGCATGCGCTCGTAGATGTTCTCGCTGATCGCCTCCTCGAAGTCGATCTGTTTCACCCGCACGTCCACGATCTCGACCCCCAGGTCGGCCGCCGAGGCGTCCGCCTCGCGCGCCAGCTTCTGCATGATCTCGCTGCGCTCGCCGGAGACCACCTCCTGGATGGTGCGCTTGCCGAACTCGTCGCGCAGCGCGGCGTTGATGCGCGCCGAGAGCAGGCGCGAGGTCTGGGTGGCGCTGCCGCGGGTGGAGCGGAAGTACTGCGCCACGTCGGCGATGCGCCACTTGGCGAAGGAGTCCACCACCACGAACTTCTTCTCGATGGTGAGGAAGCGCTCCGGTTCCAGGTCCAGGGTCTGAATGCGCTTGTCGAAGATCTGCACGCTCTGCACCAGGGGCAGCTTGAAGTGCAGCCCGGGCTCGCTGTCGGTGTCCACGATCTCGCCGAGCTGGAGACGCAGGGCGACCTCGTTCTCCTTGACGATGTAGAAGGCGGAGGCGGCCAGCATGGCGACCACCACCAGCAGGACGATGAGAAACATCGGTTTACCGGAATTCATCAGCGGCTCCCCCTGTCACGCGGGAAAAAGGCGCGCGGCGGGCGCGGCGCGGCGGCCCGCGAACGGGTGCCGGGCAGCTCCACCTGCTTCGGGTTGCTCATCTGCGGGCGCAGCACGGCGTCGCGGTCGATGGCCGCGGCCCCGCCCTTGCCCAGCACCTTGTCCAGCGGCAGATAGGTGAGGTTGCTGCCGGCCTTGACGTCCAGCAGCACCTTGCCGGTGCCGCTGAGCACGTCCTGCATGCTCTCCAGGTAGAGGCGGTCGCGGGTCACCTCGGGCGCCTGCTCGTAGGCCGCGAGCAGCGCCAGGAAGCGCTTGGACTCACCTTCCGCCTCGGCCACCACCTTGGCCTTGTAGGCCTTGGCGTCCTCCAGCAGACGCGCCGCGGCGCCGCGGGCGCGGGGCACCACGTCGTTGGCATAGGCCTGGGCCTGGTTCTTGACCCGCTCGCGGTCCTCGCGCGCCTTGATGGCGTCGGCGAAGGCGTCCTGCACCGCCTCGGGCGGACGCGCGTCCTGGATGTTGATGTTGAGCACCTTGAGGCCGGTACGGTAGAGGTCGATCAAATCCTGGGTGCCCTTCTGCACCGCCAGCGCGATCCCCTGGCGGTTCTCGGTGATGATCTCGTCCAGCTTGGACTTGCCGATCACCTCGCGCAGGATGGACTCCATGGCGTTGCGCAGGGTCTGCGGCGGGTTGGCGTCCTGGAACAGGAAATCCGCCGGATCCAGCACCCGGAACTGCACCTCCACGGTCACGTCCACGATGTTCTCGTCCTTGGTGAGCATCTGGGCGCGGTGCACGAACTTGTTGATCTGGTCCACGTTCACCGGCAGGTAGCTGTCGATGAAGGGCAGCTTGAGGTGCGGCCCCGGGCCCACCACCTCGTGGAAGGCACCGAAGCGCAGCACCACCCCGCGCTCCGCCGGCTGGATGATGTAGAAACTGTTGATCGCGGCGGCGATCGCCAGGGCGATCAGCAGCGCCACCCCGATCAGGCCGAAGCTGCCGCCGCCGGAGGCGCCGCCACCCTCGCCGCCTCCGCCGCGCCGACCGCCGAACAGGCCGCCGACCTTGTCCTGCAGCTTGCGCACGACTTCATCCAGATCGGGCGGACCCTGGTCGCCGCCCTTGTTGCTCCAGGGGTCGCGGTTACCGCCACCCGGCTCGTTCCAGGCCATGCATTGCTCCGAGAGAGGTTGAGATCGCGGCAAGTCTACCAATGCTCGCCTGCCCTGTCCGCAGGCAATTGCCCGCGTGGCTTACGCGGTAAGACCCGCAGCGCCGGATGCCGCGGCCGGCAGCGGCGGCCAGCGGCGCGCCAGCAGGGGCTCGTGCTTGCGCAGCCGCTCATAGACATGCGGCGGCAATTCGAGTTCCAGACAGGTGCCGCCCTCGCCGTCCGGCTCCTCGGACAGCACCCGCCCCTGGCCGTAGAGCAGCGCGCGCAGCCGCCCCTGGTCGGCGCCCAGGCAGATGCGGCGGCGCACCGCGTGCTCGCCGAAACGTTCCGCCAGCACCTGGCGCAGCAGCTCCAGACCGATGCCGCTGCGCGCCGACAGCCACACCGCCCGCGCCCGGCCCTGGGCGTCGCGCTCCACGCGCGGCGTGGCGTCCTCCAGCAGGTCCACCTTGTTGTAGATCTCCAGGCGCGGCAGCTCCGCCGCGCCGATCTGCTGCAGTACCGATTCCACCTCGTCGATCTGCTCGTCACGGCGCGGACTGGCGGCGTCGATCACATGCAGCAGCAGATCCGCTTCGACCGTCTCCTGGAGGGTGCTCTTGAAGGCCGCCACCAGATCGTGGGGCAGGCGCGAGACGAAGCCCACGGTATCGGCCAGCACCACCGGCGTGCCGCCTTCCAGCTCCAGGCGGCGCAGGGTGGGGTCCAGGGTGGCGAAGAGCTGATCACGGGCGTACACATGGGCGTCGGTGAGCGCATTGAACAGGGTGGACTTGCCGGCGTTGGTATAGCCCACCAGCGACAGGGTGGGCGTCTCGGTGCGGCGCCGTGCGCGACGGCTCTGCTCGCGCTGGCCGTCCACCCGCGCCAGGCGACGCCGGATCTGGTCGATGCGCTGCCCCAGCAGGCGCCGGTCGGTCTCGAGCTGGGTCTCGCCGGGACCGCGCAGGCCGATGCCACCCTTCTGACGCTCCAGGTGGGTCCAGCCGCGGATCAGGCGGGTGG
>CAZVIG010000166.1:0-5436 GCA_964627395.1 uncultured Sedimenticola sp. | reverse complement strand
CGATGTCTTGTTCATTTCCCGGCAGGTCATGCTGTCTGTGGGAGCGGCTTCAGCCCCGACTCTGGTGCAGCGCCCGCCTCTCTGTCGCGGCTGAAGCCGCTCCCACAGACAGCATGACCAGGCCAACTGGGAAATAACAAGACATTGTTGCCGTTGACGCAGCGCGGCATACCACCTTGAAGAATCACCTCAGCGGTTCTTCCTTCGCTTGCGGGGGAGGTGAGGAAGGGGAGGGAGCGAACGCCGCTTCTACGCGCGGCTCACAGCCCCATGTAGTGCCTGACCTGGGCGACCTTCTCCTCGATGCTCATCTCCGGCGGCCATTCGATGTATTCGGTGCAGCGGGGCTTGAGGCGGTCGCGGTACTTGGCGATGCGCTTGTCCTGGATCGCCATCTGCTCGTCCAGCGGCAGTTTGTTGCCGTGCTTCGCATAGTGCTCGCGGCTGGCGGTGTTCACGAACACGATGGTCTCGTGGTTGCGGAACAGGCGGTCGTCGAGGATGGTGCGGGTGTAGGAATAGAACACCACATGGTCGGGGTATTTGGTGGCCAGCCCGAGGAGGATGGTCTTGGCCATGGTCTTCTGGGTGGTGATCTCCCCCAGGCCGAAGCGGCGCTTGCCCCGATAGCCCGTACCGAGAAAGACGATGTTGTCGTGCACCTGGATCTGGCGCTCCGGGTCCGATTCGAAGATGGACTCGCGCACCTTGGTCTCGGTGTAGGACTTGCCCGAAAAGCTCCTTCCGGTGATCTGGATGTAACGCATCATGGTCTGCTCCTTGTTGTGATGGTGTTGTGATTCCGGTCGTGTCTTGCTCGCCTGCGGGGGAGGGGCCACGCTTCGACCGCTATCGCCGCAGCAGGCGCTTCAGTTCGCCCCAGGGGCGGGTGTTGAGCACCTGCTCCGGTCCCACCCAGCCGCGCCGCGCCTGGGCCACGCCGTAGCGCAGCAGGCCGAGCTGGGTGGTGTCGTGGGCGTCGCTGGAGATGACCAGGCGCACGCCCTGTTCGGCGGCGGCGCGGGCCAGTTCGTCGTTCAGGTCCAGCCGCTCAGGCTGCGAGTTGATCTCCATCGCCACCCCGGTCTCGGCGGCGTGCGCGAGGATCCTGTCGATGTCCAGCGCCAGGGCGTCGCGGCGGCCGATCAGGCGCCCGGTGGGGTGGGCGATCACGTGCAGGTTCGGGTTGTCCATGGCACGCAGCAGGCGGCGGGTCTGGCGCGCCCGGGAGAGGCCGAAGTCGGAGTGGATGGCGCCCACCACGATGTCGAGCCGCGCCAGGATCCCGTCCGGCAGGTCCAGGCTGCCGTCGGAGAGGATGTCCACCTCCACGCCCTTGAGCAGCCGGAAGCCCCGGCGGCCCTGGTTCCAGGCGTCGATGGCGTCGATCTGGCGCGCCAGCCGTTCGGCGTCCTGGCCGTGCGCCACTGTCAGGTGGTGGCTGTGGTCGGTGATCGCCAGGTAGCGGTGTCCCAGCCCGCGCGCGGCCTCGGCCATCTGTTCCAGGCTGGCCGCGCCGTCGGTGGCGTCGGTGTGACAGTGGAGGTCGCCCTTCAGATCGCCGGGCTCGATCAGGGTCGGCAGGCGGTGCTGTTGTGCGGCCTGCAGCTCGCCGCGGTCCTCACGCAGCTCGGGCGGTATCCAGGGCATCTGCAGGCTGGCATAGACCGAGGCCTCGGTATCGCCGGCGATGCGCCGCCGGCCGCGGAACACCCCGTATTCGTTGATCTTGAGACCGCGCTCGCGTGCCAGGCGCCGCAGCGCGATGTTGTGCGCGCGCGAGCCGGTGAAGTGGTGCAGGGCGGAGCCGAAGCTGTCGTCGGGGACCACCCGCAGGTCCACCTGCAGGCCGGTGTGACGCAGCACCACCGAGGCGCGGGTATCGCCATGGGACAGCACCCGTTCCACCGCCTCGTGGGCGACGAAGGCGTCGCTCACCCCGCTGTCGGGCGCGGCGGTGACCAGGATGTCGAGATCGCCCACCGTCTCCTTCCAGCGGCGGTAGCTGCCGGCCACCACCACCTCGTCCACCCCCGGCAGGCCGGCCAGGTAGTCGCGCAGGTCCTCGGCCATCTCCTCCACCTCGGCGCGCAGGAAGCGCCGGGTGCGGCGGTCCAGCGCCTCGATCTCGCGTAGGATGTTCTGCTCGGTCTTGGCCCCGAAACCGGGCAGGGTGCGCAGCCGGCCCTCGCGCGCCGCCCGGGCCAGTTCGCGGAGGTTGGTGATCCCCAGCGCCTCGCGCAGCCGCTGGATGCGCTTGGGGCCCAGGCCGGGCACCTGCAGCAGCTCGGCCAGGCCGCGCGGCACGGCGCGTTGGTGGCGTTCCAGGGCGCGCAGACGGCCGGTCTCGACGATCTCGCGGATCTTGGCCGCCAGCTCGTGGCCGATGCGGGGCAGGGCCTCCAGGTCCTCGCCCCGGGCGACCATCTCGGCCAGGCTGCGGTCCAGGCCGCGGATCACGCGCGCGGCGTTGCGGTAGGCGCGGATGCGGAAGGGGTTCTCCTCGCCCTCCACCTCGAGCAGGTCGGCGAGCTGCTCGAAGACGGCGGCGATCTCGGCGTTGGTGACGGCCATCTCAGCGCCCGTAGAGGCGGGCGTAGGCCTCGGGGTCCAGTAGTTGGCGGATATCCACGAAGCTGCCGCTGGGCTGCTCGCGCAGCGCCGGCAGCACCGAGAAGATCCGCTGCGCGGCGGTGCGGGGGTCGGGCATCGCCTCGGTGCCGCGGGCCTCGCGCAGCCGCTGCAGGGCGGGGAAGGCCTCGGCGTCGGCCTCCTCGCAGAGGTGGTCCATCATGGCGGTGTCGATGATGCCGGGCGCCAGGGCGCTGATATGGGTGTCCGGGAATTCGTGGGCGTACAGCCTGGCGAGCATGTTGAGCGCCGCTTTGGAGAGGGCGTAGCCGCCCCAGCCCTTGTTGCCCAGTACCGAGGCGCCGGAGGAGATCATCACCACCTGGCCGATGGGACGGCCCCAGTCGTGCAGCCAGTCCATCACCGCCTTGTTGGCCCAGAGGTTGACCTCCATGACCTGTTTCACCTCGTCCATGGGGGTGCGGTGCAGCTCCCGGATGCGGCCGAGGATGCCGGCGTTGAGGATCACCAGGTCGAGACCCGGCAGATCGCCCAGCAGGCGCTCCAGGTGGCCGGGCAGGGCGGCATAATCGGTGAGATCGCACTGCTCCTGGCGCAGGCCGGGCAGGTCGGCGGGGCGCCGGCTGCAGCCGCAGGTGGTGGCGCCGCGTGCCAAGGCCTCCTCGGCCAGGGCACGTCCCAGGCCGGAGGAGGTGCCGGTGACGAAGATGGTTTCGGGCTGCATGCGCGGTTGCGAGGCTCAGTCCTCGATGAAGGAGCGCGCCACGATGGCCTCCAGCGGGTTGAACAGATACTGGAAGAAGGTGCGCTCGCCGGTCTTGATGAAGGCCTCGGCGGGCATGCCCGGGATCAGCTTGAGGTGCTTCTGTTCCAGTTCCGCCAGCCCCTCGGGCGGGATCTCGATGATCGCCTGATAGTAGGGCGGCTGGCTGGGGTCCTTTTCGTCACGGATGGCGTCCGCCGACAGGGTGATCAGCCGGCCCTTGATCTTGGGGGTATCGCGGGTGTTGAAGGCGGAGAAGCGGATGTCGGCCTCCTGGCCCACCGCGACCCGGTCGATGTCCACCGGCGAGACGCGCGCCTCGATCACCAGGCGCTCGTTGTCTGGCACGATCTCCATCAGCTTCTGGCCCTTGGCGATCACCGCGCCCACGGTGTGCACGCTCAGGCCCAGCACCTTGCCGTCCTGGGGCGCGCGGATCACGGTGCGTGCCAGGGTGTCCTGCAGGGCCTGGCGCTGTTCCACCAGTTCGAAGAGCTGGCCGCGCACCTCGTCCAGCTCGGCGGCGATCTCGCGCTGCATCTCGCGTTGCAGTTGCAGGGCCTTGAGCTTGGATTCGACGATCTTGGAGCGGGTGGCGGCGATCTGCGCCACCAGGTCGCCCAGCTTGCCGCGGTTCTCCGAGACCATGCGCTGCACCTCGCGCACCTTGCGCTTCTGGGCATAACCCTTTGCGGCCAGCTTCTTGAGATCCTTGGATTCGCGGCTGAAAGAGGCGACCAGGCGACGGGTGGCCCGCTGCTGGGCCTCCAGTCCCTTGAGCTGCGACTCCAGTTGTTCCGCCTGCTGGGCGTAGAGGGCCAGCTCGTTCTCGTAGGCGGAGCGGCGCACCTCGAAGATCTGGTCCTGCACCTCCATCGCTTCGCGCGCGCGGTGGTCGGTGGCGGCGAGCTGCTTGAGCGTCTCCGGGTATTCCACATGGTCGCGCTGGTCGCGCTGGGCGATCAGGCGCGCCTCGCGTGCCAGGGCCAGGTAGTAGCGGCTCTGTACCACCTCGAGCTGGGCGCGGGCCTGGGTGTCGTCCAGTACGATCAGTACCTGTCCCTTCTCGACCTGATCGCCGTCACGCACCTCGATGCGCTTGACGATGCCGCCTTCCAGGTGCTGCACCGCCTGGCGCTTGCTCTCGACGTTCACCGTCCCGGGGGCGAGGGCGGCACTGGAGATGGGGGCCAAGGCGGCCCAGGTGCCGAAACCGAAGAAGACCACCGCGATCAGGATGAAGCCGAAACGGCGGTAGGGCGTGTCGTCGGTGATCTTCTCCTCGAAGGGAGAGAGCGGCTTGGCCGGAAGCAGTTGCTGATCGCTCATGACTTGCGTTTGCTGCTGGCGCGTACCAAGGGTTCACCACGGGGCTTTTCGTGTGCGATGGAGGCCGCGCCGCCGTTGAGCATCGCCTTGACATTGCGGCGGTCGTCGTAGGCCACCACCTCGCCGTTGTTGAGCAGCAGGATCTTGTCCACCAGCTCCAGGATGTTGTTGCGGTGGGTCACCACGATCACGGTGGAGCCCTGCTTGCGGAGCTGCTTGATCGCCTTCGCCAGGGCCCGGTCGCCCAGGGTGTCGAGGTTGGAGTTGGGCTCGTCCAGCACTACCAGGCGCGGGTTGCCGTAGAGGGCGCGCGCCAGGCCGATGCGCTGACGCTGACCGGCAGAGAGCACGCTGCCGCCCACCGGTGTCTTGTAGCCTTCCGGCAGTTGCAGGATCATCTCGTGCACGCCGGCGGCGGTGGCGGCGGCGATCACCATACGCGGGTCCATCACCTCGCCGAAGCGGGCGATGTTCTCCGCCACGGTGCCCTCCAACAGCTCCACGTCCTGCGGCAGATAGCCGATGTGCTCGCCCAGCTCGGCGCGGTTCCAATGCGCGATCTCGGCGCCGTCGAGGCGGATGGCGCCGTGCACCGTGGGATGGATACCCAGGATGGCCCGCACCAGGGACGACTTGCCGGCCGCGCTGGGGCCGATCACCGCCACCGAGGTGCCCGGCTCGATCACCAGGTCGATGTTCTTGAGGATGGGCGCGCGGGCGCCTGCGGGCATCACCGTGGCATGCTCGAAGCG
>CAZVIG010000165.1:0-5441 GCA_964627395.1 uncultured Sedimenticola sp. | reverse complement strand
CGCTCCCGGTCCTGCGATGCTCGGCTGCGCCGACGGGACGGGGCACTCCGTAGCCGACTCCGAGGCGCGATTCGAGTCGTCCTTGCTTCGAAAACCCATCGATTCCTTGCAGAACTTGGGCTTCGCAAATGTCGGATAGGTTTTCCCCGGACAGCTATGCCGCTCGCGGAGGAGGTTAGGAGGGGGATGGTGTGCCGAACGAACCGCTGGGAGTTATTGGGGGGCTTCTGCGGCGCCTCCCTTTCCCCTCCCCAACCCTCCCCACAAGTGAGGAGGGGGCGCAGCGCGACCCGGCGCGCGCAGCCGGATTCAGCCGTCGGCATCCGCATCGGTTCCCCAACGCCCATAGGGATGCACCGCGAGATTGCTGTTGTAGTAGCGCCGGTCGCTGGAGACCTCCTGCCCCAGCCAGGGCGGGCGCTCGAACGGCTCGTCGGCATGCTGCAGCTCGATCTCGGCCATCACCAGGGGGGCGTTCGCGCCCTGGAACTCGTCCACCTCCCAGAGGTGATCGCCGTAGTGCAGCTCGTGACGCACCTTCTCCACCACCGGCCCCTCCACCACGTGGCGGAACAGCGCCTCGGCGTCTTCGAGGGGGATCTCGTATTCGAACTCGTGGCGGTGGATGCCGTCGTCGCTGGCCTTGATGTTGAGGTGGGCACGGTCGCCGAAGATCCGCACCCGGATGGAGCGTCGGTCGTCGCGCTGCAGATAGCCCTGGCGCATGGGGATGCTGCGCTCTACCCCCTCGCGCCAGCTATCGTCGCGCACCAGGAACTTGCGTTCGATCTCGGTCGCCATCTCACTCCGCCTCGAACAATGCCATGGACTCCACATGGGCGGTGTGGGGGAACATGTCCATCACCCCGGCCCCGAGCAGGCGGTAGCCGTGCTCCTTCACCAGGATGCCCGCGTCCCGCGCCAGGGTGCCGGGATAGCAGGAGACATACAGCAGCCGCTTCACGCCCAGGCGCGGCAGCAGGGGCAGTACCTCGCGCGCGCCGCTGCGCGGCGGATCCAGCAGCGCCTTGTCGTAGCGACGCTGCCACCAGGTCGCCGGCTCCAGTTCCTCGTACAGGTTGGCGACCTGGAAATCGACGTTCTCCAGGCGGTTGCGTGCGGCGTTCTCGCGCGCCCGCTGCACCAGGCCGGCATCCCCCTCCACCCCTGTCACCCGACCGGCGTGGCGCGCCAGCGGCAGGGTGAAGTTGCCCACCCCGCAGAACAGGTCCAGCACCGCCTCGTCGGCGGACGGCGCGAGCAAGCCCATCGCCCGGTCCACCATGCGCCGGTTGATGGCGCTGTTGACCTGGGTGAAGTCGCCGGGCAGGAAGCCCAGCTCCACCCCCTGCGCGGGCAGGGTGTAGCGCAGATCCACCCCCGGCGGCTGCAGCGGCTGCACCGTCTCGGGGCCACCCGGCTGCAGATAGGGCACGATGTCGTGCTCGCGGCCGAAGGCGGCCAGGCGCTCGCGGTCGGTCTCGCTGGGGGATTCCAGGACGCGGAACACCAGCACGCAGCGCTCGTCGTCCATCGCCACCTCGATCTGCGGCAGCCGCTCGCGGATGGAGAGGCCGCCGATCAGCTCGCCCAGGGCGGGCAGCAGCCGGCCGACCTTGGGATGCAGCACCGCACAGGATTCCAGCTCCGCCACCTTGCTGCTGCCCCGCTCGCGGAAACCCACCAGCACCCGCCCCTTCTTGGGCACCCAGCGCACCCCCAGGCGCGCCTTGCGCCGATAGCCCCAGGGGTCGTCGTTGCGCAGCGGCTCGAAGACCGTCTCCGGCTCCACTCCGCCGAGCTGGCGCAGGTTGTCCAGCAGCACCGCCTGCTTGGCCTCGATTTGGGCCTCGGGGTCCATGTGCTGCAGGGAGCAGCCGCCGCACAGCGTATAGTGGGGGCAGCGCGGCGTCACCCGCTGCGGCGAGGCCTGCAGCACCTCGGTGACCAATCCCTCGTCGTGGCTGCGCCGCCGTCCGGTGTAGCGGAAACGCACCCGCTCGCCGGGCAGCGCGCCCTGGATGAAGGTCGCCTTGCCCTCGACGCGCGCCACCCCGCGGCCGTCGTGGGCCATGTCATCGATCTGCGCCTCGAACTCGCCCTGGGGCAGCCGCGGACGCCGCCGGCGCCGGCTCATGCGTCCCCGCCCCAGGCCTGGAGCAGTTCGCCGTGGCGCCCCTCGGCCTCCAGCGACTTGCGCAGCAGAGCACGCCAGGCGTCCACCTCGGCCAGGGCGTAGCGTCCCTTCAGATGGAAGATCTCCAGCGCCAGCAGCGCGGTGTTGACCGCGGCGGTTTCGCTGAAGCGCGCCGGCGCCTCCCGGTCGCCCGACTGCCAGCGCTCCCAGAGCGCGTCCGCACGCAGTCCCAGCATGCCCGGCAGTCCCAGGCGACGGCACATGGCGTCCAGATCGGGGAAGGACTCGACGTCCGGCAGGAAGGCCCGCTGCAGATCCAGGTGCGGGTCGCGGTCGTCGGCCACCCGCAGCCAGTAGTCCGCCAGGGCCCGGCGATGCTTGAGGCTGCGGAACTGGAGCAGCGGCATCACGTCGCGGCGTCCGCCCCAGGTGACCAGCGGCGGCGCGGTCTGGGCGATCTGGAACACCGCGTCGATCAGCATGATCTCGGGAAACTCGGCGATGGAGAAGGTCTCCAGGCGCGCGCTGTCGTGCCCGAAGCGCACCATGGAGATGGCGCCGAGCTGCTGCTGATCCCAGTCCAGGATCTCGTGCCCGGTACGCTGCTTGCGACGGTGGAACAGCACCTTGGCCACGTCCCGGTCGCTGAGATCGTGCAGCCGGTAGTTGCTGCGCGCGGTCTCGATGTCCGGCAGCGGCGCCACGGCCAGTGCGGTGAAATGCATGTCAGTGCTCCGGTGAGAAGATGCCGGTGGAGAGATAGCGATCCCCGCGGTCGCACACGATGGAGACGATCACGGCGTTCTCCAGCTCCGCGGACAGACGCAGCGCCGCGGCCACCGCCCCGCCGGAGGAGACGCCGCAGAAGATGCCCTCCTCGCGCGCCAGGCGGCGGGTGGTCTCCTCGGCGGTGGTCTGGTCCACGTCGATCTCGCGGTCCACCAGGGAGGCGTCGTAGATCTCGGGCAGGTATTCCGGCGGCCAGCGCCGGATGCCGGGGATGTGCGCCCCCTCGGCGGGTTGTACCCCCACCACCTGCACCGCGGGATTGCGCTCCTTGAGATAGCGGCCGGTGCCGGTGATGGTGCCGGTGGTGCCCATGGCGCTCACGAAGTGGGTGATGCTGCCGCCGGTGTCGCGCCAGATCTCCGGCCCGGTGCCCTCGTAGTGGGCGCGCGGATTGTCCGGGTTGGCGAACTGGTTGAGCACCTTGCCCTCGCCCCGCGCCTGCATCGCCAGCGCCAGATCGCGCGCCCCTTCCATGCCCTCTTCCTGGCTGACCAGGATCAGCTCCGCGCCGTAGGCGTACATCGCGGCGCGCCGCTCCACGCTGAGGTTGTCCGGCATGATGAGGATCATCCGGTAGCCCTTGATCGCCGCCACCATCGCCAGCGCGATGCCGGTGTTGCCGCTGGTGGCCTCGATCAAGGTGTCCCCGGGCCGGATCTCGCCCCGCTCCTCGGCGTGCAGGATCATCGCCAGGGCCGGCCGGTCCTTCACCGAGCCGGCGGGATTGTTGCCCTCCAGCTTCACCAGCAGGGTGTTGGAGGTCTCCCCGGGGAGTCGCTGGAGTCGCACCAGCGGCGTATTGCCAATAAAATCGGCTATCGTTGGATAAGTCATGCGGGGATTCTATCCCATGCGTGGCATGCCCACGAAACCGGCGCCGTCACCGGCCTCTCGCCCTCACCGACCCGCATGAACTTCAAACGATCCGACCTCTTCTATTACCGGCGCTACGTGCTCACCACCCTGCCCCTGGTGGGCGCCCTGCTGGCGGTGATCCTGGTGCTGGCCTATGGCCCCCGCCCCCTCTCCCCGGAGCTGAAGCTGACGCTCACCCTCGGGGTGCTGCTGGGGGTGATCGCCACCGCGCGCCTGGCGGCAGCCCAGTTGCGGGTGATGCTGGGGCCGCTGGCGATCTTGGCGCGCGCCATGCGTCGTCTGGAGGAAGGCCGGGTCAACGTGCGGGTGCGCGAGACCTCCGAAGGCGAGATGGGCGAGCTGCAACGCGGCTTCAACAAGATGGCGCAGCAGATCGCCACGGTCAACGAGCGCCTGCAGCAGGAGGTGGAACAGACCACCGCCGAGCTGCGCGAGACCAACGAGGAGCTGGAGATCCGTTACGCGGAGCTGGACGTGGCCAAGCGCCGCGCCATCGAGGCCAACCGCGCCAAGTCCGACTTCCTGGCCAGCATGAGCCATGAGTTCCGCACTCCCATGAACGGCATCATCGGCTTCACCGAGCTGCTGGCGCGCACCGAGCTGGACGAGCCGCAGCGCGAATACGTGCACACCATCCGCCGCTCCGCGGAATGCCTGATGCGCCTGATCGACGACATCCTGGACTACGCCAGCCTGGAATCGTCCCGGATCCGCCTGCGCCACGAGCCCTTCCACATCCGCGACACCGTGGACAGCGCCCTGCAGCTCGCTGCGCCCGCCGCCCAGGAAAAGGGATTGGAACTGCTGGGACTGGTGTACCACGACGTGCCCGAGGTGCTGGTGGGCGACGAGCCGCGCCTGATCCAGATGCTCATCAACCTGCTCTCCAATGCGGTCAAGTACACCGAGGAGGGCGAGGTGGTGCTGCGGGTGATGCTGGAGGACGAAGACGAGGGTGCGGTGCGCCTCGGGTTGAGCGTGAGCGACACCGGCATCGGCCTCACCGAGAGCGAGGCGGAACGGCTGGTGGAGGCCTTCTCCCGCGGCGCCCATGTGAGCAAGGGCGCCGAGGGCGGGGCCGGACTGGGCCTGGCAATCTGCCAGAGCCTGGCGCAGGCGATGGACGGCGAGCTGAGCATCACCAGCACCCCGGGCGAGGGTTCTACCTTCCACCTCAGCGTGCGCCTGGACCGCGGCGAGGCCCCCGGCGAGCGGCCGGCCAGCGGCATCCACGGCGGCGGGCGCCGGGTGCTGCTGCTGGAACCGCACGGCCTGAGCGCCATCATCCTGCGTAACGAGCTGGAGGCCCTCGGCTTCCGGGTGGAGCACCGCGAACAGCTCTCGGTGCTGGAACTCGACGAACTGCCGGACTGCGAGCTGCTGCTGCTCAGCGGACGCCCTCAACCAGGCGTCCTGCGCCACCTGGAGTCGCTGGTCGCCGAGGCGCGCCAGCGCGGCCTGCCCGCCCTGGTGCTGCTCAACTCCGCGGACCAGTCGCTGTTCCAGGCCCTGCGCCGGGCCGGCGCGGTCGCCACCGCGGGCCGCCCGGTGGCCCGGCAGCGGTTGTGGGCGCTGCTGCGGCGCGCCCTGCGTCCGGTGGAAGGCAATCTACCCGCGGAGCCGCCGCCCGCCCCCGCCT
>CAZVIG010000164.1:0-5452 GCA_964627395.1 uncultured Sedimenticola sp. | reverse complement strand
TGTGATTGTTGTTCCCTGGTCGCTGCGGCCTCAGCCCCCGGTCATGGACATGAAGCGCACCACCTGCTCCGGCTTCTCGCGGAACTCGTGCCGCTCCGGCTTGAGCGCGATCGCCTCCAGCAGATGCGCCTTGAGCCCTTCGGCGTCGATGCCGTCGCGCAGCAGCGGCCGCAGGGGATAGCTGTGCTCCTGGCCCAGACACATGTGCAGGGTGCCGTCCACGGTGAGGCGCACCCGGTTGCAGGTCTCGCAGAAATGGCGCGACAGCGGGGTGATGAAGCCGATCCGGGTGTCGCTGCCCGCCAGCCGGAAGTAGCGTGCCGGCCCGCCGCCCGGCAGCACGTCGGGGATCAGCTCGAAACGGCGCGCCAGGCGCTCCTGGATCTCCCCCAGATCCACGTACTGGTCCAGCGCCCCCTGCCCGGTGCTGCCCATGGGCATGGTCTCGATCAGGCGCAGGGTGAAACCATGCTCCGCGCAGTAGTCCAGAATGTCCTCGATCTCGGTGTCGTTGATCCCTCGCATCACCACGGTGTTGACGCGGATCGGCGCCATCCCGGCCGCGGCCGCCGCCTCGATGCCCGCCAGCACCTTGGCCAGTTTGCCCGAGGTGATGCGCTCGAAGACCTCCGGCCGCAGGCTGTCGAGACTGACGTTGAGCCGCTGCACCCCGGCGCGCGCCAGCGGTTCGGCCAGCTTGGCCATGCGCACGCAGTTGCTGGACAGGGACAGATCCTCGACCCCGGGCAGGTCCGCCAGGCGTTCCACCAGCCGCGGCAGATCGCGCCGCACCAGGGGCTCGCCGCCGGTGATGCGCACCCGCCGGGTGCCCATCTCGGAGAAGGCCTGCACCACGGTGGCGATCTCGTCGAAGGTGAGCCATTCCTCCGGCTCGGCGAAGTCCTTGAAGCCCTTGGGCATGCAGTAGGTACAGCGCAGGTCGCAGCGGTCGGTCACCGACAGGCGCAGATAGTCGATGGTGCGTCCGAAGGCGTCTTGGAGTCGGTTCCCCGTGGTCGGCCGATCCGGCATCGCGCTGGCTCCTGGCTGGCTGATGGATCGATTCTAGCCCAGCCTGCCGGGCACGGCCACAACGCTCGGGTTATCATCGCCCCAGTCCAACGAGGAAGGAGTCCATGTCCATGCCCCCCGTCCTGCAGCCCGTGATCCTCTCCGGCGGTTCCGGCACCCGCCTCTGGCCGTTGTCGCGCAGCGCATTTCCCAAGCAGTTCCACGCCCTGGTGGACGACCTCACCCTGCTGCAGGCCACCGCCACCCGTTGCAATGGCATCGACGGCTGCGAGATCGCCGCTCCCATGGTGGTGTGCAACGACGCCCACCGTTTCCTGGTGGCCGACCAGCTCCTGGAGCGGGAGCTGCCCCACCGCGGCATCCTGTTGGAGCCGGAGGGGCGCAACACCGCCCCCGCGCTCACCCTGGCGGCGCTGCACGCCACCGCGGACGGGGACGACCCCCTGCTGGTGGCGATGCCCGCGGACCACGTGATCCGCGACCAGGCGGCCTTCCGCGAGGCCCTGGCCGAAGGCGTGGCCCAGGCGGCCGAGGACCAGGTGGTCACCTTCGGTATCGTCCCCGACTCGCCGCACACCGGTTACGGCTACATCCGCCAGGGGGAACCGGTGGGCGGACGCGCGCGACGCTTGGCCGGCTTCACCGAGAAGCCCGACCGCGCCACCGCCGAGGCCTGGCTGGCGGAGGGCGACTATCTGTGGAACAGCGGCATCTTCCTGCTGCGCGCGGGGCGCTGGCTGGAGCTGATGGAGCGCTACCGGCCCGACATCCTGGAGCCGGTGCGCCGGGCCTATGCCCAGGGCAAGGCCGACCTCGACTTCTACCGGGTGGAGAAGATCGCCTTCGCCGCCAGCCCCTCAGATTCGATCGACTATGCGGTGATGGAGCCGCTGGCCCGCGACGGCGGCGGCAGCGTGGTGGTGCCGCTGGACGCCGGCTGGTCGGACATCGGCGCCTGGGAGACCCTGTGGAGCGTCTCGGAACGCGACCAGGACGGCAACGCGGTGCGCGGCGACGTGCTGACCGAGGACGCGCACGACAACCTGCTGTTCGCCCAGAGCCGGATGGTCGCCGCGGTGGGCGTGGACGACCTGGTGGTGGTGGAGACCCCGGACGCGGTGCTGGTGACAGACAAGTCGCGCGCCCAGGAGGTGAAGAAGATCGCCGAACGGCTGAAGGCGGAGGACCGGGCCGAGCACCAGTTCCACCGCTGCGTGCACCGCCCCTGGGGCACCTTCGAGGGCATCGACCAGGGCCACCGCTTCCAGGTCAAGCGCCTCACCGTCAAGCCGGGCGCCAGCCTGTCGCTGCAGATGCATCATCATCGCGCCGAGCACTGGATCGTGGTGCGCGGCACCGCCCGCGTCACCCGCGGGGACGAGACCTTCCTGCTCACCGAGAACCAGTCCACCTACATCCCCCTGGGCACCGCGCACCGCCTGGAGAACCCGGGCCGGGTCACCCTGGAGATCATCGAGGTGCAGTCCGGCAGCTATCTCGGCGAGGACGACATCGTGCGCTTCGAGGACCGCTACAACCGGGAGCAGGAGGGCGAGGCCTGAGGCCGCCCGAACCCCTCAGCCGCCGCCCGCGGGCCGGGCGCGCCGCCCGATCCACCAGGACACCCCCATGGTGAGCAGCACGCTGGCGGCGAAGTAGTAGATGCCCTCGCGCACCTGCACCTGGGCCAGCGCCCCCAGCTTGACCGACACCACCAGCAGCGCCACCACGAAGACGTCCAGCATCGACCACTTGCTGTAGTGCTCCAGCCAGCGCAGATGGCGGCGGTGCGCCGCGCTGCGTTCGTTGCCGAAGTTCCACACCAGGGCGAGCAGCAGCAGCTTGATCACCGGAAACACCAGGCTGAACAGCCCGATCAGCAGGAACAGCCCCCACTCCCCCTCCGCCCGGAGCTGTTGCAACGCGGACCAGAGGCTGACGGTGTTGTGGAAGAAATAGAACTTCTCCAGGGTGATCAGGGGCAGCCGCAGCCCCGCCACCAGCAGCCCCAGGGCCGCCGCCAGCAACAGATTCACCACCACCCCCTGCAGCGGATGGTGGGTGGCATGGCTGTCACGGAATCCCATCCGTCTCCTCCTCGAACTGCAGCCAGTCCGGCCGTCCCTCCCAGACGATTTCCCAGCAGGGCTCTCCGGCCTGGGGCGCGGGAACCTCGCAGGCCGCCACGCCGGGGACCGCCGCCAGGGTTTCCTCCACGAACACCAGGGGCAGCCAGGGCCGCACCCAGGACGGCACGCCCGCCGCCTGGCAGAGCTTGCGCAGACCACGGCCGCCGCGCCCGCCCGGCAGGCGGCAGCGGACCCCCGCCACCTGCCAGCGCACCGTCACCCGGCGCTGTGCCCAACAGTGGTCCGGGATCCCCGTCGCGGCGGGACGGCGGCGCAGCCGGCCGCCCGCGCCGGGCAGCGCCAGCACCTCCTCCCCGGACCATGCCAGCGGCCCGGCCGGCGGCGTCGGCAGGGCGCGCGGCAGCAGCCACAGCCGGTCGCGGTAAGGGCGCAGGCAGACCTGCTCCCAGTCCAGGCGCGGCGCGGCATCGGGGCCCGCAGCCTCGAGCTGGCGCAGGAATTCGGTCAGACGACGCCGCGGCGGCGGTCGCTGCCCCTGCTCGCGCAGCCAGGCGCGCAGCACCTCGGGGCGGTGCCTCGGCGGCAGCGCCTGCAGCGCCGCCACCGAGAGCCGGTGCCCGCGCCGGCAGGCGGCCAGATCCGCGGCCACAGCCGCCTCCAGGCGCGCCAGACTGTCCGCCAGGTGCCCGGCGCTGCCGGCGATGCTGCGCGAGGCCGCCGGCCAGCGCTCGCGCAGCAGGGGCATCACCCGGTGGCGGATGAAGTTGCGGTCGAAGCGCAGGTCCGCGTTGCTGGGATCCTCCACCCAGGACAGCCCCTCCTGCTGCGCCCAGCGCCGCAGCGCCTCGCGGTCGAAGTCGAGCAGCGGACGCGCCTGCCAGCCGCGCCCCCAGCGGCGGCAGCGGGGCATGCCCGCCAGCCCCTGGATGCCTGCGCCGCGCAGCAGTTGCAGCAGCAGGGTCTCGGCCTGGTCGTCGCGGTGCTGCGCCAGCAGCAGCATCTCGTCGCGTCCCAGGGCCTCGCCCAGCGCCCGATAGCGCGCCTCGCGCGCCTCCGCCTCCAGGCTCTCGCCAGGACGCGGCCGCCACTCGGGCTGCAGTACCGTCAGGGGCACTTCCAGCGCCTCGCAGACCCGGCGGCAGTGCGCCGTCCACGCCTCCGCCTCGGGCAGCAGGCCGTGGTGGACATGCAGGGCCCGCAGGGGCACGTCCAGGCGTTCGCGCAGCCCCGCCAGGGCATGCAGCAGCACGCTGGAATCCAGGCCGCCGCTGAAGGCCACGCACCAGCCCGCGGGTCGGGGCAAGCGCAGCAGTTGCCGGTGCAGGGCGTCGGGATCGAAGCCCACGCGGGATCGGCTCAGGCCTGCTGTACCGCGCCGTAGGACATCAGACGCTCGTAGCGGTGCTCCAGCAGCCGGTCCAGGGGCTCGGCGGTGAGGTTGTCCAGGCTCTCCACCAGGACATTACGCAGGGTGCGCGCCATGAGGTCGGGATCCCGGTGCGCGCCGCCCAGCGGCTCGGGAATGATCTCGTCGATCAGGCCGTGGGACTTGAGATCCTTGGAGGTGATGGCCATCGCCTCTGCCGCCAACGGGGCCTTCTCCGCGTCCTTCCACAGGATGGAGGCGCAGCCCTCGGGCGAGATCACCGAATAGGTGGCGTATTCCAGCATCATCAGCTTGTCGCCGACGCCGATGGCCAGGGCGCCGCCGGAGCCGCCCTCGCCGATCACGGTGGCGATGATGGGGGTGCGCAGGCTGGACATCTCCCAGAGATTGCGCGCGATCGCCTCCGACTGGCCGCGCTCCTCGGCGCCGATGCCCGGGTAGGCGCCCGGGGTGTCGATGAAGGTGAGCACCGGGATCCGGAAACGCTCCGCCAGCTTCATCAGGCGCAATGCCTTGCGATAGCCCTCCGGGCGCGGCATGCCGAAGTTGCGATGCAGCTTCTCGCTGGTGTCGCGCCCCTTCTGGTGGCCGATGATCATCACCGGCCGGCCGTCGATGCGCCCCAGCCCGCCCACGATGGCGTGGTCGTCGGCGAAGGCACGGTCGCCGTGCAGTTCCTCGAAGTCGTCCACGATGCGCTCGATATAGTCCAGGGTGTAGGGGCGCAGCGGGTGGCGCGCGAGCTGGGAGATCTGCCAGGGCGTGAGCTTGGAGAAGATCGATTCGGTCAGCGAGCGCGACTTGCCCTCCAGCTTTTCGATCTCTTCCTGGATGTTGATCTCGTTGTCGGTGCCCACCAGGCGCAACTCCTCGATCTTGGCCTGGAGTTCCGCAATGGGCTGTTCGAAATCGAGAAAATCGAGGTTCATGGGCAGATGACCGC
>CAZVIG010000163.1:0-5455 GCA_964627395.1 uncultured Sedimenticola sp. | reverse complement strand
CCTTCACGCTCTCGGTCGTCGATCTGGACGAGTTCGACGTCGGTCCGCCCAACGACAGCGACGCCTCGCCCGACCAGGTGCCCGAGAACGCCCCACCCGGCACGCCGGTGGGCATCGCGGTAACGGCGCTCGACGCCGACGCCACCGACACTGTGCGCTTCAGCCTGCTCGATGACGCCGGCGGCCGCTTCGTCATCGATCCGGACAGCGGTGCGGTCAGCCTCGCCAGAGCACTAGATTATGAGACAGCGACCAGCCACAGCATCCGGGTGCTGGCCACCTCCAGCGACGGCAGCACCAGCAGCGGAACCTTCGTGATCGCGGTGCAGGACCGCACCGAACCAGGCACCGACGGCGGAATCGTGGTCCCACCGCCCCCACCTTCGCCCACGCCGGTACCGGGCGAGACTTCCGGGCCGGAGCCGGTCAGCGTGGAGCCGCCATCCCACCGTCAGACACGAATCCAGGCGCTCACCGAGCGCGGCGACGAGATGCCCGCTCCCGCAGACCCCGCACCGCAGGCGCTGGACGCGCTCTCGCCGGCGCCCCGTGATCTGTTGCGCGACCGGGCCAACGGACCCTACACCCCACATCACTTCGCGTGGCTGTTCAGTCAGATCTATGCCCAGTTGGTGGGTACGGCCGGTTTCGAGCTGCCGACGACCGGCCACCTCGACCAGGGACCCCAGGCTCAGGAGGCGATCTTCGAGGCCCTGGACCGGCTGCACGAGGAGCTGGACCGCCCGGATGCGGTGGTGCAGGAGATGGGCGATATCAGCATCGAGGCAGCGAGCGCCGCCATGTCGCTCACCGCCGGCGCCATCCTGTGGGTGATGCGCACCGGCTCGCTGGCGGCCAGCCTCCTGTCGGTGATGCCGGTCTGGTCGCAGATCGATCCCCTGCCGGTACTCTCCGCAGGCAAGAGCCTGCTCGACTCCGACTTCGACCTGGAGGAGGCCGACGCCACCGGGCTGGGCCAGAAGGCCGAGGAGCTGGTGGCCGGCGCCCATGACGCCCAGGGAGGGTCGCCGCGATGAAGCGTATCGGCCCGATCAGCCGCATCGCCTTCGCCCTGGCGATGCTCACCGTGAGCCTGCTGGTGCTGGCCGACATCCTGGGCCTGCTGCCCAGCCGCTACAACCAGCTGCTGGAACAGCGTCAGACGGTGGCGGAATCGCTGGCGATCCAGCTCTCGGCCCTGGCAGCACGCGAGCAGTACCCGGTGCTCGAGCACACGGTGCAGACCATCGTGGCGCGCAACCCGGAGACCCTCTCCGCCGCCCTGCGCCGCACCGACGGCCAGGTGGTCGCCACCTTCGGCGATCATCGCCGCCTATGGGACGAACGGCTGGGCGAACGCTCCACGCTCACCCATGTCCGGGTGCCCATCCTGCAGGGGCAGCGCAAGTGGGGCGAGCTGCAGATCCGCTTCCGCGACCTGGACGGGGGCGGCCTCATGGCCCTGCTGAACCACGCATCCCTGGGACTGGTGCTGTTCACGGGCCTGCTGGGCTTCGTCAGCTACTGGCTGTTCCTGCGTCGCGCCCTGCGCGCCCTGGATCCCAGCTCGGTGATCCCGGACCGGGTGCGCTCGGCCTTCGACCTGATGGCCGAAGGCGTGGTGATCCTGGACGAAAAGGGACAGGTGGTGTTGGCCAACGCCGCCTTCGGGCGTCACCTCGACATCGACCCCATGGAACTTCTGGGCCGCGACCTCTCCGCCTGGGACTGGCAGACCCAGGACCCGCAGGCCCCGCTGCCCTGGGAGGCGGCACGCCGCCAGCGGCAGCGCAGTACCGGCGTCCCCCTGACCCTGCTGCGCGGCGACGACGAGGCGAAGCGCACCATCTTCACCGTCAACAGCGCCCCCATCCAGGATGCCAAGGGACAGGCGCGCGGCGTCTTCGTCACCTTCGACGACATGACCATCCTGGAACGCAAGAACGCCGAACTCTCCAGCGCCCTGGACCAGCTCACCCGCTCGCGCGCCGAGATCATGCGCCAGAACGAGGAGCTGCAGTTCCTGGCCACCCGCGACCCCATGACCGGGGTGTTCAACCGGCGCGCCCTGTTCGAGCAGTTCCAGCAGGTGTTCGACCGGGCCCGCGAGGCGGACACGCCCCTCTCCGCGATGATGGTGGACATCGACCACTTCAAGGCGGTCAACGACAACTATGGCCACGCAGTGGGCGACGAAGTGATCAAGCTGGTGGCCGCCATCCTCGACGACTGCGCGCCCCAGCGCGCCATCGTGGGACGCTACGGCGGCGAGGAGTTCGCAGTCATCCTGCCCGACCATGCGCTGGATGCGGCGGAGACCCTGGCCGAGACCATTCGCCGGCGCATCCTCGAGTCCTCAGGCAACACCGAGCTGCCCATCCGCCGCCTCACCGCCAGCCTGGGGGTGTCGCAGCTCGGTCCGGAGATCGACTCCCCCGATGCCCTCATCGACCTCGCCGACCAGGCCCTCTACCAGGCCAAGACCCGGGGCCGCAACCGGGTGGTGCGCGCCGACCGCCTGGAGCCCGCACCGGAGACGGAACCGGAGGCCGCACCCGCCACAGCCGTTCCGGAACAAGACCTGGAAGAACGCATCCGGGAGCTGCGCCAGCTCGCCGAACAGCGCAAGAAGGCGCTGGAACAGGGCCTGCGACACGACACCGACACCGGCCTGCCGAACCGCAATCTGCTCAAGGAACGTATCGACGAGCTGATGGCACGGCAGGAACGCCAGCACGGCTACGGTGCGGTGATCTCGCTGAACGTCAACTCCTACGAGGTGGTGGTGAAGGCCCACGGCTACGAGCTGGCCGACACCTTCATGCGCAAGATCGCCGAGCGCCTCAAGCAGCACCTGCGGGTCACCGACTCGGTGGTGGGCAGCGGCGACATCGAGAACGCCACCCTGGACTTCTACCGCATCAGCTCCTCCGAGCTGGGTATCCTGCTGCCCGATCTGGACACCCGCCAGGACGTGATCAACGTCCTGGTCCGCCTGGAGGCGCTGCTCGCCTCCCCCGTACAGGTGGCCGACAGCGAATTTCTGCCCCAGACCGAGATGGGCGTGGCTCTCTACCCCATCGACGGCGACGACTCCGAGACCCTGCTGCGCAAGGCCTCGGCCGCGCGCTGCTCGGCGGGCAGCCAGGGCATGCCGCGGCTGTTCAACTTCTACTCCGAGAAGATGAACGATTTCGCCAAGGAACGGCTGCGCCTGGAATCGGAGCTGCAGCGCGCCCTGGAGAACGACGAATTCGAACTCTGGTACCAGCCCCGGGTGTCCATCGCCAGCGGCGCCATCGAGGGGCTGGAGGCGCTGATCCGTTGGAACCACCCCGAGCGGGGCCTGGTGACACCGGACCGGTTCATCCCGGTGGCGGAGCAGTCGGACCTGATCCGCCGCATCGGTGACTGGGTGCTGCGCCGCGCCTTCGCGCAACTCCGGGCCTGGCGGGGCACCGAGCACGAGCGGCTGCACATTGCGGTCAACGTCTCGCCCACCCAGTTCCTGTCGCGCGAGTTCGCCGACGAGATGATCCGCCTCGCCGGCGAGGCCGGGATCGCCACCGGGCGGCTGGACATCGAACTCACCGAGGGGGTGCTGGTGCAGGACCCGGAATATGCCCGCGCCACCATGCGCCGCCTCGCCGAGCGGGATGTGAACATCTACCTGGACGACTTCGGCACCGGCTATTCCTCGCTCGGCTACCTCAAGACCCTGCCCATCGATGGCCTCAAGATCGACCGTTCCTTCGTACAGGACATCACCCGCTCCTCGCGCGAGCGCGCCATCGTCCGCTCGGTGGTGGGCATGGCCCAGGGACTGGGGCTGGACCTGGTGGCGGAGGGCATCGAGACCCGCGAACAGCTCACCGCCCTGGCGGAGCTGGGATGCACCGAGTTCCAGGGCTATTACTTCAGCCGGCCGCTGCCCATCAGCGAGATCGAGCGCCTGCTCGACGCCCGCGAGGACGGCGACCCGCAGCCGCTGCATGCCCGGATGCGCCAGGCCGGCGGCGCGCGCTGAACCGGAACGCTCAAGTTACGCAGAATGCGGCCGATCCATCACCCGGACGACAGGAGACCACAGCCATGCGTGCATCCATCCCGGCCCTGCTGGCACTGACGGTACTGGCGCTGATCGCCGACCCGGCGCTGGCCAACAAGTTCGAGACCATCAGCGGCGGGGTCAGCGGCTCCTTCCGCCTGAAGCGCGCCTTCGTGGAGCAGATGCTGCTGTGGGGCGGGCTCGGCTTCATGGTCACCTCGGTACTGGCGATCGTGGTGCCCCATGCCAACCCGGCCTTCCTCAACTACGCCAACTGGCGGCTCTCCGCCATCGTGCTGGCGGTGATCGGCTGCGTCCTGCTGGTATCCTATCTGTTGCTGTAGCCCCGCGGTCGGGGCAGTGACGAGGAAGCCATGCCCCTGCTGTACTCCATCATCGAATCGCCGGCCCATCCCGACCTGTCCGCCCTGTACCGCGAGCTGGGCCTGCGCGAGCTGCGCTTTCCCTCCCAGCGCAAGGCCATCGCCCACCTGCGCCGTGAACCGCCCGACTGGGTGGTGGCGGAGTTCTTCTATGGCTGGGGCAACAACTATGCCGGGGCCAATGTGAGCAACCTGGACGTGCTGTTGCACAGCCTGCGCAAATACGCCCCGCAGGCGCGCAGCATCGTGCTCGCCGGACCGGACCAGCTTCCCCATGTGGACAAGCTGGCAGCGCTGTTCGAGCTGCATGCGGTGTTGCCGCTGCCGCTGGATCGGGAACGGATGCGCGAGGCGCTGGCGGGCTGAAGGGTGCTCAAGGGGCGCCGAGGCCGCCGCTAAAGGGGATGAATTCCCTTTTTCGGAGACGCCCCATGACCACCGACGCCAGCCGCATGATGCTCGCCTTCGAGCAGCAGATGCGCACCATCAACCGCGAGGTGCTCAACCCCGTCATCGACACCCTCTCCATCGCCGACCTGGAGCCGCTGTTGCGCATGGTGGCGCGCGCCCGCGCCCTGTACCTGAAGGAGCTGATCGAGGTGGCGGAGAAGGCCCAGGGCGAGCTGCCCGACGACCAGCAGATCAAGGCGCTGCACCAGCGCCGGCTGCGCTATGATGAACTGGTCGCCGCCGCCAAGGCGCTGGAGATCGCCATCCAGCGCGGTTATCTGGACGTGAATACCTAGTGAACGAGCCCGAACGCTGGCACCTGTATCTGATCCGCTGCGCCGACGGCAGCCTCTACACCGGCATCACCACCGACGTGCAGCGCCGACTGCGCGAACACCAGGCGGGCCGCGGCGCACGCCGGCTGCGCGGGCGCGGCCCCCTGAGCCTGGCCTTCAGCCAGGCGGTGGGCGACCGCTCACGGGCGCTGCGCCTGGAGGCCCGCGTCAAGCGCCTCGACCGGCGCCGCAAGGAGTCCCTGATCGCCGGCGAACTGGCGCTCCCCGAGCTGTCCGAC
>CAZVIG010000162.1:0-5471 GCA_964627395.1 uncultured Sedimenticola sp. | reverse complement strand
AGGACCGTGGGCCTGGTCGCCAAGGCCGAGATGGCCGGGCGCAGCCACTTCAAGCGCATGGTGATCAAGGTGGGCGACTTTCTGATCCTGCTCACCCTGGTGGTGATCGGCATCATCGTGCTGCTGGGGATCTCGCGCCACGAGCCCCTGGTGGAACTGCTGGTGTTCTCCCTGGTGCTCACCATCTCCGCCATCCCGGTGGCGATGCCCGCGGTACTCACGGTGACCATGGCGATCGGCGCCACCAATCTGGCGCGCCGCCAGGCCATCGTCAGCCGCCTGGACGCGATCGAGGAGCTGGCCGGGGTGGACGTGCTCTGCTCCGACAAGACCGGCACCCTCACCCAGAACCGCATGACCCTGGCCGACCCCTGGGTGGACCCCCGCCACCAGCCGGACGAGCTGTTCCTGTATGCCGCCCTGGCCAGCCGCGAGGAGAACCACGACCCCATCGAGGAGCCCATCTTCGCCGAACTGGACCGGCGCGGCCTGCGCAATCGGTTGTCCGCCTTCGAGGTGGTGCAGTTCGTGCCCTTCAACCCGGTCAGCAAGTCCTCGCGCGCCATCCTGCGCACCCCCGAAGGCGAGGAGCTGGAGGCGATGAAGGGCGCCCCCCAGGTGGTGATCGACAACTGCCACGACCACGACTTCGACCGCGAGGCGGCCTATCGCCAGGTGGAGGCCTTCGCGGACAAGGGCTTCCGCACCCTGGGCGTGGCCGTCCGCCGCACCGGCGAGAAGGAGTTCGAGTTCATCGGCCTGATCCCGCTGTTCGACCCGCCGCGCGAGGATTCGCGCGAGGTGATCGCCGAGGCCAAGCGCCAGGGGCTGCAAGTGAAAATGGTCACCGGCGACAACATCGCGGTGGCCCGCTACATCGCCCAGCTCCTGGACATCGGCGACAACATCGAGGACGTGCGCGCCCTGAAGGGCGAATCCACCGAGGAGTACCTGCTGCTGGCGCGGGTCATCTCCAAGGCGCTGCTGCGCACCCTAAAGACCGACGTGCCGGAGGAGCAGGTGGAGCGCACCGCCGAGGAGATCGTCAAGCAGGTGCGCAAGGAGCTGAACGAGATCGAGCTGCCCGAGGGCACGGTGCGCAAGCACGAATCGGAGATCATCGCCCACATCGAGCAGGCGGACGGCTTCGCCCAGGTCTATCCCGAGGACAAGTACTTCATCGTGGACGAGCTGCAGAAGGCCGACCACATCGTGGGCATGACCGGCGACGGGGTCAACGACGCCCCGGCGCTGAAGAAGGCCGACGCGGGCATCGCGGTCAGCGGCGCCACCGACGCGGCGCGCGCCGCCGCGGACATCGTGCTCATGACCCCCGGCCTGGGGGTGATCGTGGAGGCGATCAAGCAGGCCCGCATCACCTTCGAGCGGATGCAGAGCTACACCATCTTCCGCATCGCCGAGACCATCCGCATCATCTTCTTCATGGGGCTGGCGATCGGGGTGTTCCAGTTCTACCCGGTGACCGCGCTGATGATCATCGTGCTGGCGCTGCTCAACGACATCCCCATCCTGGCCATCGCCTACGACAACACCAAGCTGCGCAACCGGCCCATCCGCTGGGACATGGGACAGGTGCTGGTGATGGCCAGCTGGCTGGGGGCCGCCGGGGTGGCCTCCTCCTTCCTGCTCTTCTGGTACCTGATGGCCTATCTGAAGCTACCGCTCGATTTCGTCCAGTCGCTGTTCTTCGCAAAACTGGTGGTGGCCGGCCACGGCACCATCTACAACACCCGCATCGACGACTGGTTCTTCAAGCGTCCCTGGCCCTCCTGGATCCTGTTCACCGCCACCTTCTCCAGCCGCGTGGTCGGCACCATCATCGCGGTCTATGGCTTCGACCTGATGACCCCCATCGGCTGGGAATGGGCGCTGGGCATGTGGGCCTATGCCCTGAGCTGGTTCGTGTTCAACGACGCGGTCAAGATGGCGGTGCTGCGCTACTACCGCAAGCGCAAGGGCGTGGTGATGATCTGAGAAGGCGGCGTCTCAAAGGCTGTCGTTCAAGTCTTCCGCATCCTGGCCGATGGGAGGTCCGAGAACTGACCAACGACCAGGATGCCGTCATGACCCGATTTCGTTCCCTGTTCCTGCGCATGCGCGTCGTTCACTGGCTCGGCATGCTCCTGCTGGTGGCCAATGCCCTGCTGTTCACCGAATCGCCGCTGAGCCAGGGCGTGCAACTGCTGATCGCGGCGGTGATCTTTTTCCACGACCTGGACGAGCGCCGCTGGGGCGAACGCCTGTTCGGAGAGGTGGAGCGCTACCTGGACCGCCTCGGCCACCAGGACCTGAGCCGGCATCAGGACATCGACTCCCGCTACAGCACCGAGTTCTCCCATGTGGTAGAGGTGGTGGACGGGCTGCGCGAACGCACCGACGGCATCCTCGGGCATGCCAAGAGCATCGCCGGCGACAACACCCGTGCCGCCGCGGAGCTGACCGGCCTGGCCCAAGACATGAATCGTACCGGCCAACGCGTCCAGCATACCGTGGATGCCATCAGCGGCGAGGTGGAGCAGATGCAGGCGCGCACCGCTGCCATGAGCGACGATGCGGCGAGCGCCGCCGACCGCTTCAAGACCTTCGCCGAGGAGATCACCGACACCCGTGAGGACTTCCGCAACATGGAAGACGTGGTAGGCCAAAGCGTGGAGAACACCCGCATGTTGTCGGAGCGTTTCGCGGTGCTGCTCGACGGCACCGAACAGATCAACCAGGTGCTCTCGGTGGTGAGCAATATCGCCGAGCAGACCAACCTGCTGGCGCTCAACGCCGCCATCGAGGCCGCGCGGGCCGGCGAGCACGGACGCGGCTTCGCCGTGGTGGCGGACGAGGTGCGCTCCCTCGCCACCCATACCAAGGACAGCCTGGACAAGATCCACCAGATCGTGGAGCAGATCGAGTCTGCGGCCGGTCAGGCGCGCGAGCGCATGGAGAGCCAGATGAGTGCCGCTGAGCGCCTCGCCAACAGCGCCTCGGTCACAGGCGGCCGCCTGGAGCAGTCGCTACAGCGGCTCGGGGATCTCAAGACGGGCGTGGAAGCGACCGCGCGCTTCGCCGGCGAGGTGCTCGACTCGGTACAGCAGATCGGCGCCCATGCCGGCGAGATACGGCAGGTGGTACATCAGGAAGTGGAGACCGGGGATCGTCTGGAGTCCGCGGCGCGCCAGGTGGCGACCAGCGCTACGGAGCTGACCGAGGCGCTGTCGCAATTCCACACCAGCACCGACGGGGCCTGATTCAGCCGCCGTCCAGATGGGCGGCGATCTTGTCCCGATCCGGCGCCAGCACCACCCCCTTCTCGGTGACGATGGCGTCCACCAGCTCGGCCGGAGTGACGTCGAACACCGGGTTCCAGGCCCCTGCCCCCTGTGCCGCGATACGATGTCCGCCGCAGCTCAGCACCTCCTCCGGGTCGCGCGTCTCGATGGGAATCGCCGAGCCGTCCGGGGTGTCGGGATCGATGGTGGAGGTGGGCGCGGCCACCATGAACCTCACCCCGTGGTGGCGCGCCGCCACCGCCAGGGCATAGGTGCCGATCTTGTTCGCCACGTCGCCGTTGGCCGCGATCCGGTCCGAGCCCACGATCACCCAGGACACGCCGCCGGCGGCCATGCGCGCCGCCGCTGCGCCGTCGGCGATCAGGTGTACCGGAATGCGGTCCTGGACCAGCTCCCAGGCGGTGAGCCGCGCCCCCTGCAGCCAGGGACGGGTCTCGTCCGCATAGACGGCGCTGATCCGCCCCTCGGCGAAGGCGGTGCGGATCACCCCCAGCGCGGTGCCGTGGCCGCCGGTGGCCAGACCGCCGGTGTTGCAGTGGGTGATCACCGCGGTGGGTCCTTCGATCAGCGCCGCCCCGAAGGCGCCCATGCGCCGGTTCATGGCACGGTCCTCGGCATGCAGCGCCTGGGCGTCCGCCAGCAGCGCAGGAAAGGGATCGCCCGGCCCCAGCGTGGCGATGCGCTCGCGCGCCCGCGCCAGGGCCCAGAACAGGTTCACAGCGGTGGGGCGCGCGGCCGCCAGCCGCTCCAGATCGGGCTCGATCGCCGTCCGCCAGTCATCGCCCTGCTCCGCGTAACGGCGGCGCGCCGCCAGGGCCACGCCATAGGCGGCGGTGATCCCGATCGCCGGCGCGCCCCGCACCACCATGGCACGGATCGCCTCGGAGGTATCGGCGGCATCCTCGCAGCGCACGAAGCGCACCGTCTTCGGCAGCAGGCGCTGATCGAGCAGGTGGAGGGCATCGTCACGCCACAGGATGGCGTCGTCCGCCGTGACAGCAGAATCCGGGATCTGGGTATCCATCAGTCATACCTCTGAGTCGTTTCGAATCGAAGTGCTTGATCCAACGGGAGGTCTTTTCCCTCCAGCCACGCAGAATAGCAAGCGGACATCCTGCTGCCAGGCGGGATCCGCAACACGCCAAGCAGCTGGGCGATTAAGGAAGCGACTTCCCAACACGTGTCCAAAAATTTTACATCCCACGCAGAGCCGGCGTTTTTATTCGTACACAACCCATTGATCTAGCCGGAGTTGTCAAAAACGGCATAATTCCTGCTTTATGTCTTCTCGGGAACCCACCTGAGGAGAGGCAAGATGAAAGAATTCTGGTTTCGATTGGCATCGGTCACCCTGCTGACCCTGCCCCTTGCGGCCAATGGCACCATCATCAGTGGCACGGTCACCAGTCTGACCAATGGCTCAGGAACCTTTATCAAGTTGACCCCACCCATCACGGAATCCGACCCGGACAACACCGTCGGTGATGACAATTTCGACACCTATGATCTCTATGGCTTCGACGAGGACCAGAACACGACCGTGACCGGAGGGCCCTTGGCGGTCGATATCCTTGCCTCCACGGGGTCTGCGGGAAGCCTCTCCGAGGGCACCGTGGTGGCCAGCCACTACATCTTGTTCGATCCGCCCGGGCAGTCACTGACGACATTGGTGGGCTCGGTCGAATTCGATGCGGCCATACTCGCCATCATCACCAGCTCAACGAATCTCAACGCCAGCGACTATCTGGCCAACACCAGTGTCAACTATGTGGGCACCACCTTCCGTGGCCTGGAAACGGGTGATTCCGCCGCCATCGACCCCTCGAACAACCGAAAGCTGAACGTCACGCTGAGGGCTTTTAGTCCCGGGGACTACATTCGGGTACTGACTCAGTTCTCCCCAGGTGCGCAGGTGCCGGAGCCCTCACTGATGGCACTCCTTGGACTGGGGTTGGCCGGCCTGGGTCTGGCCCGGCGCCGGCTCGGCTGACCGATTCGGGGCAACCGAGTCCAGAGGGCCTTCGCCCTTTCCGCACGCCGCTCTCCCCGAGCTGCTAAAGTGCCGCTTTCTTCCTCTCGAGGAGAGATGCGGAGTGCAAATCGAAACCCTGATTAACGCCCGCTGGGTGATCCCGGTGGAACCGGAACGTCAGGTGCTGGAGCACCACA
>CAZVIG010000161.1:0-5492 GCA_964627395.1 uncultured Sedimenticola sp. | reverse complement strand
ACGCCTATCTGAAGATCTCCGAGGGCTGCAACCACCGCTGCACCTTCTGCATCATTCCGCAGCTTCGGGGCGACCTGGCGAGCCGCCCCATCGGCGAGGTGCTGGACGAGGCGCAGCGCCTGGTGGAGAGCGGGGTGCGCGAGCTGCTGGTGGTCTCCCAGGATACCAGCGCCTATGGCGTGGACCGGCGCTATCGCGCGGACATCCACGGGGGCCGGGTGCTGGAGACGCGGCTCACCACCCTGGCGCGCGAGCTGGGCCAGTTGCCGGCCTGGACGCGGCTGCACTACGTCTACCCGTACCCCCATGTGGACGAGCTGATCCCGCTGATGGCCGAGGGCGCCATCCTGCCCTATCTGGACATTCCCCTGCAGCACGCCAGCGAGCCGGTGCTGCGCGCCATGAAACGCCCCGCCGCCAGCGAAAAGGTGCTCGCGCGCATCCGCCGCTGGCGCGAACAATGCCCGGAACTCACCCTGCGCTCCACCTTCATCGTCGGCTTTCCCGGCGAGACCGAAGACGACTTCGACCGCCTGCTGGACTTCCTCCAGGAGGCGCAGCTCGACCGGGTGGGGGCCTTCGCCTACTCGCCGGTGGAAGGGGCCGCCGCCAACGCCCTGCCCGATCCGGTGCCCGAGCCGGTGCGCCAGGAACGGCTCGCCCGTCTGATGGAGGTCCAGTCGCAGATCAGCCGCGACCGGCTGGCGACCCAGGTGGGGCGCCGCATGCCGGTGCTGATCGACGAGGTGCAGCCCGATCGCCTGCTGGCGCGCGGGCCGGGCGATGCGCCGGAGGTGGACGGCCTGGTGATCGTGGAGGGCGCCTGGGAGGGCGTCGAGGCAGGCGACTTCATCGAGGTGGAAGTGACCGGCTACGACGATCACGACCTCTACGCCGAACCGCTCGCCTGAGTGGCGGTATCACCCTTTCGAACCCCGGAGAGAGATCATGAAATCCATCGAGAACGCCTTCGAGCATCTGCTGTTTTCCCTGCGCTGGCTGCTCGCGCCCTTCTTCTTCGGCCTGGTGCTGGCGATCGGCGCCCTGCTGTTCAAGTTCATCAAGGCCTGGCTGGTGCTGGTGAGCGGCATCTTCAGCGGTAGCGAAGCCCAGCCCATCATCGCCATCCTCACCCTGGTGGACACTGCGCTGCTGGCCAGCCTGATGCTGATCATCGCCTTCAGCGGCTATGAGAACTTCGTCTCCAAGTTCGCCCCCGAGGACCACGAGGACCGGCCCGCCTGGATGGGCAAGGTGGGTTTTTCCGATCTCAAGCTGAAGCTGATCGGCGCCATCGTCGCCATCTCTGCGGTGGAGCTGCTCAAGGCCTTCATCAACAGCGGCGAGCTGAGCAACCAGGAACTGGCCTGGAAGGTGGGTATCCACCTCACCTTCGTCCTCTCCGGGGTGCTGTTCGCCCTCACCGACTATATCTCCGGCAAGGGCAAGGGCAGCCACTGAGCCGGAGCGTCTTCCCGGCGCTGTGGGTGGGAGGTGAAATCTTCGTTCCCCTCGATCCCATTCGCTGGGGGATGGGTTCTCGTTCCTATGCGTGGGGCAGTTGGGAGGTGGAAGCGAGAAAAGCCCCCCTCCTCCCCTCCCCCGCAAGCGGGGGAAGGCGAAGAGCTCAGTCGAAGGCGGCGCCGGGCTGCTTGCCCAGCTTCTTGAGGATCATCGCCAGGGGGCAGAAGCCGGTGAAGGCGGCCTGGAAGAGGTTCAGGCCCACGAAGGCGGTCAGCCACAGCCAGTTCTGGTCGTGGAACAGGGGGCTGGCCGGCACGCCCAGGGCCAGGCTGAGCAGAATCACGAAGCCGGCGAAGGCCATTACGATGCGGTCGATGGTCATGGTGTCTCTCCTGTCGTTGTGGTTGTGAGCCCCGCGCCCGGTTCAGCCCTTCAGGCCGCGGCTGGCGAGCATCTTGCCGTACTCTTCCTCGAAGAAGAAGCGCTCCTCGCCGAAGGCTGGGCGGAGCTGGTCCAGCCAGGTGGCCTGCTCGTCGTAGCGGGCGAAGAAGGGGCGCTGCACCCAGTCGGGGTTGCGCGCCTGGATGAAGCGCAGCACGAACACCTTTTCGCCCTGGATCTCGGCCACCCCCTGTACCTCCACCTTGCCGGGGCCGGCGCTCATGCTGGGGCCGCGTGCGGTGCGTCCCAGGCCGGAGACCCGTTGCATGGCCTCACGATAGATGGACCAGGCCTGCGCCAGGGGGACCTCGAACCAGGCGCGCGCGCCGGTGTCGCGTTCCACGAACATGTAATAAGGAACGATCCCCAGGCGCACCTGATCCTTCCAGAGACGCGCCCAGTCGTCCGCATTGTCGTTGATGTGGGCCAGCAGCGGTCCCTGGGCGCGGATCTCGGCGCCGGTGGCGCGCAGGCGCGCGATGGCGCGGTGCGCGATGTCGGTGCGCAGCTCCTGCCAGTGGTTGTAATGGGCCATGATGGCCAGGTGCTTGCCGGCGCGCACCAGGCGCTCGAGGATCGCGATCAGTTCGTCGGCGTCCTCGTCGCTGACGAAGCGCTGCGGCCAGAAGGTGAGGGCCTTGGTGCCGATGCGAATGGTCTGGATGTGGTCGAAGCGCGGCTCCAGCAGCGGCTCCAGGTAGGCCCGCAGGTGCTTGGTCTTCATCACCATGGGGTCGCCGCCGGTGATCAGCAGGTCGGTCACCTCGCGGTGGTTCGCCAGATAGCGGTGCAGGCGCTCCGCCTCGGTGGTGGCGATGCGCAGCGACTTGTCGCCCACGAACTGGGCCCAGCGGAAGCAGAAGGTGCAGTAGCTGTGACAGGTCTGTCCCTGGCTGGGGAAGAACAGCACCGTCTCGCGGTACTTGTGCTGCAGGCCGTTGATCGGCTCGCCCCGCTCGTCGCGCGGGATGTTGAGCTGCATCTGGCCGGCCGGGTGGGGATTGAGCTCGGCGCGCAGCTCGCGAGCCAGGACCTGCACCGCCTCGCGGTCGGCGCCGCTGCGCAGGGCCTCGGCCATGCGCTCGAACATGCCGGGCTCCAGCATGCCGCGCTGCGGGAAGGTGAGCTGGTAGATGGGATCGTCCGGCACCCGGTCCCAGTCGATCAGCTCGTCGATGACGTACTGGTTGACCCGGAAGGGCAGCACGGAGGAGACCACCCGCATCTCGAAGCGGGTCTCCTCGGGGAGCCGCTGCAGGGCCTCGATGCGGTCCAGGTCGCGCTGGGTGTAGACCTTGAACGGCTCCCGTTCGGCCTCGGCGAGACGGGGTTTGGGCAGGGTCGAGACATGGGTCATGGGCTTCCTCCTTGGCCGGACCGGGGGCTGTGGTGGGCTCCCGCCGACGTGATGCTCGGGTCGGCGCGGCGGTCGGGCTTGTGGTCCGGGGCCGCGCAAAGGGGCGCACACCCTAACAGAAGCGGCGCCGTCTTGCAACGGCGCCGGCTTCATAACCAATTGAATAATATGGGTTTTGGGTGAGGTCTTGCGGGCGCTCAGCCGTGTTTCACCGGGATCCGGCGGACCCGTTCGCGCTCGCTCTTGGGCAGTACCAGGGTGAGCACGCCCTTGCGGTAGCTGGCCTCCGCCTTGTCCGCCTGTACCTCGGCGGGCAGCGGCAGACGCCGCTCGAAGCTGCCGTAGGCGCACTCGGTGATGTGGTAGCGGCCCTCCTTGCGCTCGCGGCTGATCTGCTTGCGGCCACGCACGATCAGGGTGCGGTCGATCACCTCGATGTCCAGATCGTCCGGCTCCATGCCGGGCACCTCCAGGCGCACCGTGACGTCGTCGCCGCTCTCGTGCACCTCGGCCGCCAGCAGGGCCCATTCCGGGCTGGCGCGCAGCAGGGCGCGGGACTGGGCGTCGTCTTCGTCCTCCTTGCGATGCACGAAATGGGTGAGGGCGTTGGAGGCCTTGCTCACCAAGTTGTTCCAGCCCGCCTGGACCTGAGCCCAGGCGCGGTCGAGGTTCTGTTTCAGACTGCTCATGTCACGGTCCTCAGCCCTGTACCTTGATCTTGCGCGGCTGATCGCCCTGCTGTGCCTTGGGCAGCACGATCTCTACCACACCGTCCTTGCTGCTGGCGCTGATCTTGTCGGCGTCCACGTTCTCGGGCAGCGCGAAGCGGCGCATGAAGGTGCCGTAGGCGCGCTCGATGCGGTGATAGCCCTCCTTGTTCTCCTCGGCCTCGTGTTTGCGCTCGCCCTTGATGGTGAGCACGCCCTGTTCCATCGAGATGTCGATGTCCTCGGGTGCCACGCCGGGGATGTCGGCGCGGATCACGAAGCGGTCGTCTTCCTCCTTGATGTCCACCGCGGGCGACCAGGTGCTGCCCACCACGCGGCTGTCGTCGTCGGCGAAACCGGGCAGCATGCGGGCGAACTCGCGGTTGAACTCGTCCAGCAGGGCCCAGGGATTGGTGGCTTTCATCAGGCTGTTCATGGTCATCTCCCTCCTCTGTGTCCAGAAATGCTGATTCCAAGGTGGGGACGACCGGCGGGGGTTCAAGGGGATGGCTCGCGCACCCCGGCCATCGCCTCCTCCAGGGTTTGCCAGCCGGCGCCCGGGCGGTTGGCGTGCTGCGAGAGATGGCGCCGCCAGTGACGCGCGCCCGGCAGACCCTGGAACAGCCCCAGCATGTGGCGGGTGATGCGGTGCAGGGGCACGCCGCGGGCCAGCTCGCGCTCCACGAAGGGGCGCATCTCCAGCACCACGGTGCGGCGCGAGGCGGGGGCGCGGTCGTCGCCGAAGATGCGCCGGTCGGCGTCGGCCAGCAGCCAGGGCTGGTGATAGACGGCGCGGCCCAGCATGGCCCCGTCCACGTGGCGGAGCTGTGCCAGCGCCTGGTCCAGATCGGCGATGCCGCCGTTGATCACGATCTCCAGATAGGGAAAGTCCGCCTTGAGCCGGTGTACTGCGGCATAGTCCAGGGCCGGGACCTCGCGGTTCTCCTTGGGACTCAGGCCCTGCAGCCAGGCCTTGCGGGCGTGCACGATGAAGGTGCGGCAGCCAGCGGCGGCGACCGTCTCCACGAAGCGCGCCATGTCCTCGTAGTCGTCCATGTGGTCGATACCGATGCGGTGCTTGACCGTGACCGGCCGATCGCTCGCCTCGGCCATCGCCGCCACGCAGTCGGCGACCAGCGCCGGCTCGGCCATCAGACAGGCGCCGAAGCGACCCGACTGCACCCGGTCGGAGGGACAACCGACATTGAGGTTCACCTCGTCGTAGCCCCATTCCGCCGCCAGGCGGGTGCAGGCTGCCAGCTCGTCCGGGTCGCTGCCGCCGAGCTGCAGCGCCAGCGGGTGTTCGGCGGGGTCGAAGTCGAGGAAGCGGGCCGGATCCCGGTGCAGCAGGGCGCCGGTGGTGACCATCTCGGTATACAGCAGGGTGCGGCGGCTGATCCGGCGCAGGAAATAGCGGCACCAGCGGTCGGTCCAGTCCAGCATGGGGGCGACGCAGAGACGCCGGTCGGGTTCGGGGCGGGGCGAGGGCATGGTATCAATGATAAGGGATGGGCGGCTCGAAA
>CAZVIG010000160.1:0-5512 GCA_964627395.1 uncultured Sedimenticola sp. | reverse complement strand
GAAGATGCGTGCCAAGGACCTGCACGAACTGCTGCGTGCCTGGGAGAACTACCACCGCATCCTGGCGGCGGAAGCTCACATGAAACACATCCAGTTCCGCGAGGAGTCCCGTTATCCGGGCTTCTACTACCGCATGGACAAGAACTTCGTGGACGAAGAGAACTGGAAGTGCTTCGTGAACTCGGTGTACGACAAGGAGACCAAGACTTGGACCTGCTTCAAGCGGGCGCACAAGGACCTGGTCGACAAGTCCAAGCTGTTCAAGTAACAGCCCGACAGCCGGCAACGGCTGAGCCGCAAGGCTGAAGAGTCCGGGCGCCCAGCGGCGCCCGGGCTTTTTTCGTTGAAGCATTCCGGCCGGGACGCCGCGGCGGCCCGGCCAAAACCCCAGTAATCGCGGTCTGATCGTCCATGGCGACTGTGTCAGGCTGCGATCGGGGCACCCCAACACAGAGGTAAGGTCGATGAGTGACGAGAAACTGGACATCCCCGAGGAACTGGCCAGCGCCAACCTGCCGGTGCTGCTGACCGCCGAGTCCAAGATCAAGTTTCGGTGCTACAAGGGCATCTCCTGTTTCAATGCCTGCTGCAAGGCGGCGGACGTCACCCTGGCGCCCTACGACGTGCTGCGCCTGCAGCGCCGCCTCGGCATGGACTCGGCCGAGTTCCTGAAGAAGCACACCGTGCCCTTCCAGCTCGAGCGCGACGGCGTGCCCGGCATCAAGCTGCGCACCGACGACAGCGGCGCCTGCCTGCTGCTCGACGGCGACAACGGCTGCGGCGTCTACGAGGACCGCCCCACCGTCTGCCGCTACTATCCGGTGGGCCTGCTGGCGATGCGCCGCAAGGACTCCCCGGTGGCCGAAGAGAAGTATTCCCTGGTGGTGGAGGAGCACTGCAAGGGCCACGACGAGGACCGCGAACTGACCGTGGCCGAGTACCGCAAGGAGCAGGGCGTCGAGGAATACGACGAGTTCAACCGCGAATGGTACGAGCTGATCCTCAAGAAACGCTCCGGCGGTCCGGGCGTGGGGCGCCCCAACGAGATGAGCCTGCAGCTCTTCTTCATGGCCTCCTACAACTTCGATATGTTCCGCAAGTTCGTCCTCAGCGACAACTTCAAGCGCACCTACGACCTGCCCCAGCAGGTGTACGACGAGATCGCCCAGAGCGACGAGGCCCTGATCAAGTTCGGCTACCGCTTCATGCGCCAGGTGCTGTTCGGCGAGATGACCATTCCCGAACAGAAGGACGCCTGGGACCGCCGGGTCAAGGAGCGCAAGGCGGTCTGGGAGGCGCGCATGCAGGCCGAGATCGCCGCGCGCAACGCCAAGGCCGAGGAGGCGATGCGCGAGGAGACCCTGGGTCCGGACTGCGGCACCGAGAGCTGCGGCGACCGCGATTGACAAGTGGCGGCCGATCGAACCGCAGGGGCGGGTTCCCCGTCCCCGCGCAGCCTTTCCTGTCCTGCAGGCGGCATTGCTGTCCGGGGAAACGTCGTCTCCCCAGCCCTCCCCGCAAGTAGGGAAGGGCGCCCCACGGTTCCCCGGACAAATTGCTGCAAGCGGGGGAAGGGCCGCATAGGCGTTGCTTCCAGGCGATCGGGTGTGTCAGCCAGCTCTTGAGTCGATCTCGCTCACTTCTTGGAGGCGGGGCCTGAGGTTTTGCTGTTGAACGCCCGTAGCAGGGTGGCGGCGTCCGGCAGGCCGGTGGCCCTCAGTTTCTCCTGTTTCTGGAAGGCAAGGACCGCGTCACGGGTGGCTTTGTCGTAGCTGCCGTTCGGGGCGCCTTTGTATAGACCCCGTTCTTTCAGCTTGCGTTGCAGCCGCTCGACGACGCTGCGGTAGGCGCGGATGGCGCGGTTGCCGTTGCGTGCCACCACCGTTTCCGAGGGTGCCTGAAGGCGCTGCGGATAGAGAGCCTGGGCCATGGCGCGCACCGCCTGAAAGAAGGTCTGGTTGGGGTGCTTGCGGCAGTGGTTCGCCAGCAGCAACGCCAGCAGCTTGGTGTCCTGCCAGGGGGCGATGTCGAAAGTGTCTTTCTGATAGCCGTTGATCGCGGTCAGATAACCCTCGATCCAGCCCGCGAAGGCATAGAACTCCGGGGTCTTGCCCTCCAGTTGCGCCAGGTAGTTCTCGCAGCGGCTGGTGCCCGCGCCCTTGATCGCGAAGGTTCCCTTGGGGCCCGCCGCCTCTGCAGCGGTGGTTGCAAGCAGGCCGGCGAGCAGCAGGCCGCCGATTCGTCCATGGGATGGCATTCCTTGTCCTCCGGTTGTGAGATCGAGCGAAGTATATAAGGCTTGGTGGGGGCTGTCTTAACGATGGCCTGTAGCCTGTTTCCGGTCGCCAGCCCCTTGGTATCCGTTGTCCGAATTTTTTACAGTCGAAGATTCTCCTTCTGGTAACCCATTGATTTTCACACGTCTAAATTTTGGCGTGATTTTTGCCCAGAGGCTTGACGGTATCCTGCCGGTCCGGCGTCTGCATCAGCGCAGGACGGTTCCGGCTGCAGTATTGACGACCAACAAGGAGAGTCGAAGATGGACCAGATGACGGGTAGCTCGATCTTTCGCCGCAAGGCCCTGGCGGGGGCCATCGGTCTGGCCATGGGGCTGGGCTCTGCGCAGTCCCTGGCGGTCACCACGGGCGGCGGCTACACCTATACCCCGCCCGAGCCGGGGAGCTATTTCACCCCCTTCGCCGATGACGTGGACGGCAATGCGCCGGATCCCACCGACCTGGCCGCGGGCATGCTCATGGCGGACGGCGGGGTCACGGTCACCAGCGCAGCCTTCCAGGGCAACACTGGAACCAGCCTTACTATCGGCGGTTACGGGGAACCCGAGATTGGCTATGGTGGCGGCTATGGCGGCGAATATGGTGGCTACTACGGTAGCGGTGTCGATACGGTTCTGGGTCACTTTGCCGGCGCCGATCCTGCCGTCGTGCCCAGCGGAACGCCGCTGGCGACAGACGACGATTCCAGCCCTTTGGGCAATGGACTAGCCTCCGCCCTGGTCGCCGACACCTCTGGCACCCCGGGTAAGCTGACGCTGGCGGTTACCGGTTTCGACGACTTCGATTTCAACGGGCTCAGCGATACCTCGGAAGATAATCCGGATCAGTATCCGAATGGTGCCCCTGTACCGCATTTCCGGTCAGGATTCTATGTGCTCTATCTCTCGGCCCTGGACGGTACCAATGATCCTGATCTCAGTTACGGCGGCTCCTTCGATCCAGCCACCCAGGCGGATCTGGCGCTGGTCTCCTTCCTGGGGTCCGATGATGGTGGAACTACCTTCGACCCCGCGGACGTGGACATCTTCGCCTTCGATGGCGGCACCACGGCTGATAATGACGGTAGCTCAGTCCTGCCCGGCGAAGTGGCAGCACTTTCCGGGGCGGCTATCGGAGAATTTGCGAACAGTTTCGTCGATATGACGGCCGAAGAGGCCGAAGCTGCTTTGGCAGCCAAGATCGCGAATGCTGATGTTGCTGCCAATGCAGCAGCGGTTCAGACCTTCCTGGATAAAATCGACGGCGGCGTCCCGGTCGCCGCGGTGATGGACAACAGCTTCGGGTATACACCTCCCCCACCGCCCCCGCCGGCGACGGTGTTCGAAGGTTCCGCCTCCTTCGTCACCGACATGAACCTCGGTGCGGGACCCGCCGGCGAGGACCTCGACTTCGGCAGCGGCATTCTACTCACCTCCGGTGTCGGCACGCCGCCGGACAGCAACACCTCTCCTGCCTTCAGCGGCTTTGCCGGCGGACAGGGGGACAGCGGGCTGGATGCGATCCTGCAGGCGGCGGCGGATTCCGGCCTGATCGACTCGGGTACGGTTTCGTCCGATGCCACCGTGCTCAGCTTCGAGTTCACCGTGCCGGACGATGCCAATGCGGTGGAATTCGATTTCATGTACGGCACCGAGGAGTTTCCCAACTGGAACTTCCCCGATGTGGCCGCCATCTTCGTGGATGGACGCAACTACGCCATCTTCCCGGATGGCACGCCCACCATCTTCGATCCCGACACCCCGATCGCCGGTCTCTTGGTGGACAATACCGACAACATCTACGCCATCGAGTATGACGGCATCTCGCCGGTGCGTCACATGGTGGCACCGTTGGCCGATCTGACACCCGGATCGACCCATACCTTCAAGGCCGCAGTCTCGGATGCCCGTGACCAGATCTTCGACACCGGGCTGTTCCTGGCCAACTTCGCGGCCACGACCGTGCCCGCTGGTATCGACCCTTCCGATCCGGTGCTGCCGGCTCCGGATGACGACCCCACCGATGGTTTCGATTTCCGGCTGGAGCTGGGTGACGCCGGCATCGGCCTGGATCCCACCACGCCCATCTGGATCGACCCCGAGATCGCCGTGGGTTACACCTACGAGGTGGGTGCGGGCGACCCCAACTTCGCAACGGCGGTCCTGCCGGCCGGTTACGGCGACGACCTGTATCAGGTGTCCTGGTGGGATCCCACGGCCAATAGTGGCGCCGGCGGCTACGTGCTGCTGGATAGCGGACACGACGGCGGCCAGTTCTCGGCGATGGAGCTGATCGACTTCACCGCACTGGTGGACCCCGCTGGCGTCAGCGGTTTCCAGGTGCTGGGCATCGAGATCTCGGCGATGCTGGATCCGACCGACAACACCGCCTTCCAGACGGGGGTGACCTTCGTGAGCGGTGGCATCATCAATGTGAAGATGACGCCCATCACCCAGAACGTGCCCAACGCCGCCGGTGTGCCGGAACCCGGCAGCCTGCTGCTGCTGGGCAGTGGTCTGCTGGGCCTGGGGGTCCTGCGCCGGCGCCGCTGGCGGTTCTGAGGCCATCCCTCGCCTGCTCCCGGACCCCGTTCCGGGAGCAAGAGGGCTGCCGTGACGCACACCTCGCCTCCGAGCGACCGCGATGGTGGTCGCTCGGAGGCATTTTTGTTCTAGGCGGGCATCCGATGGGGACGGCCCACTCGATCGGCACAGCCCTCATCACGGGGGCCGCAGGTTCCGCGAGCGCGTTCAGACGTCCTCGTCGCGCTATACCCGGGACGCGCCGACGCTCCTTGAAGTTCAGGCAGGGCGGGCGGCGATGATACGCGCGGGGCTGCCCTTCAGGGTGTGCCAGAAATTCCAGTTTTCGTATTTTTCGAACAGCTCCGGCGGAAGCAGCGACTTCCGCGGGCGCGGCGCCACCTTTCCATGCACCTTGTGCAACCCCTCCACCCCGAGATAGGCGTCGAACTCCGGCGCGTCGTACTCGACATGGTCGAAGTCGTGCTGGTAAGGGGGCATCTCCAGGAATTCGTACACCAGGGCGATCACGTCGGCCGGCTGCCGGACCAGCAGGTCGTAGTCGATCAGCAGCAGACGGTCGGCATGCAGGCCGTGGACCGCCTCCTTGAGCGCGGACCAGGCGAAGCCCACCAGCCCCGTGGGCTTGGCGAGCGTCTCGGTGCGGGTGAACAGGGTGCTGCGTTCGGCGGCATTGGGAAACAGTCGGGTGTT
>CAZVIG010000159.1:0-5545 GCA_964627395.1 uncultured Sedimenticola sp. | reverse complement strand
ATGCTGCGCACCACCCACTTCACCCGCAGCAGGCTGCCGGCGCTCATGCTCAGCACATCCACCCCCATGCCGATCAGCAGAATGGTCGCCAATGGATTGCCGGCCAGCTCGCCGCACACGCTCACCGGCCGGTTGAATTCGGCCGCGGCCTCGGTGATGGCCTGCAGGGCGCGCAGCACCGCGGGATGCAGCTCGTCGTAGAGGTCGGCGACGCGGGGATTGTTGCGGTCCACCGCCAGCAGGTACTGGGTAAGGTCGTTGGTGCCCACGGAGAGAAAGTCCACCCGGCGCGCGATCTCGCCGGCCTGGTACACCGCGGAGGGGACCTCGATCATCACCCCGACGCGCGGCATGGACACCGCCTTGCCCTCCTCCAGCAGCTCGTCGTGGGCGCGCCGGATCAACTGCTGCAGCTCGTCCACCTCGCCCACGCCGCTGATCATGGGCAACAGGATCTGCAGATTGCCCAGACCGACGTCCGCCTGCAGCATGGCGCGCACCTGGGTGAGGAAGATCTCCGGGTGCTGCAGCGAGATCCGGACCCCGCGCCAGCCCAGGAAGGGGTTCTGTTCCTCGACCGGAAAATAGGGCAGTTCCTTGTCACCGCCCACGTCCAGGGTGCGCAGCACCACCGGGCGCGGGGCGAAGCTCTCCAGCACGCGGCGGTAGTTGGCGATCTGCTCCGCCTCGGAGGGAAAGCGGTCGCGCACCATGAAGGGAAACTCGGTGCGGTACAACCCCACCCCGGCGGCCTCCACCCGCTCCTCGCCGCGGCTCGGGCTGACCAGGCCGGTGTTGAGATAGAGCGGCACCGGATGGCCGTCGGTGGTCTCCGCGGGCAGGCCGCGCATCGCCTCCACCTCGGCGCCCAGGGCCTGCTCCTCCGCCAGCAGGCGGCGGTACTCGCTGCGTACCGTGGGTTCGGGATCCACATACACCCGGCCGCGATAACCGTCCACGATCAACGGCCGCCCCTGCATCCGGCTGACCGGCAGCTCCGCCACCCCCATCACCGCCGGCACCCCCATGGCGCGCGCCAGGATGGCGGCATGCGAGGAGCCGGAGCCGGCCACCGACACCACCCCCGCGAGGCGTCCCGGCGGCACCTCGGCGAGCTGCATGGCGCTGATCTCCTCGCCCACCAGGATGGTGTCAGCGGGGTACTCCACCTGGCGCGGCTCGTCCTCCTGCAGATGGGCGAGGATGCGTCGCCCGAGATCGCGCACGTCGGAGGCGCGCTCCCGCAGGTAGGGGTCGTCCATCTCGTCGAACAGGGTGGCATGCGCCGAGATGGTCTCGCGCAGGGCCGCCGGCGCCCACTGCCCCTGGCGGATCAGTTCCTCGGTCTGGTGCAGCAGGGTGTCGGCGCGCAGCATCAGCAGCAGGGCCTCGAACAGCGCCCGGTCCTCCTCGGGGATCTGTCCGGCCATGCGCTCCTGGAGGTCGCGCAGGTCCGCTTCCACCCGGTCGAGCGCGCGGTGGAAACGGGCGCACTCCGCCTCCGGGTCGTCGATGCTGCGGTCCGGCACCGCCTCCAGGTCCGATGCCTGGAAACTCACCACCGCGGTCCCCAGGGCCACCCCGCCGTTGCCGGCCTGCCCGGAGAGGAAACGGCGCGGCGGCCGGTGCCCGGCGGTGAGGGTGTCCAGCTCGCCGCTGGCCCGGGCATAGGTGATGGCCCCGGCGAGCTGCGCGGCCAGCGTGAACAGGAAGGTCACCTCCTCGTCCTGGAACTCGCGCAGCTCGCGCTGGCGCACCACCAGCACCCCCAGCACGCGCCGGTTCTGGATGATGGGGACGCCGAGAAAGCCGCGAAAGCGGGTCTCCCCGGTGTGACCGATGCGCACATAGCGGGGATGGGCGGGGGCATCGGCCAGGTTGACCGGCTCGGCGCGCTCGGCCACCAGGCCCACCAGGCCGCGACCGAAGGGCAGGCGCACCTTGCCCACCGCGCTGGCCTCCAGCCCCACCGTGGCCATCAGCACGTTGCAGCGGCTCTCCTCGTCCACGAGGTAGATGGAGCAGACGTCGCTGCCGATCGCCTCGCGCACCGCATTCACCAGGGTGCCCAGGGCCTCCTGCAGATTCGGGGCTCGGTTGACGGCATTGACGATGCGGTGCAGCGTATCGAGCAAGAAAAGGCCTCCGGCCGGGTGCGGCCGCGTTCAGCGGCGGCGCGAATAGGGGCCGCGGCGCCGCGGCGCCGGATGGGGCGGGCGCTCCGGCGGCCCCTCGGGGAACAGCAGCGGCGCCAGCTCTTCCAGGGCGCGCTCGTAGACCCGGCGCTTGAAGTAGATCACCTCGCGCACCGGCTCCCAGTAGTCCACCCAGCGCCAGCTGTCGAATTCGGGTTTCTCGAAGCGGTCCAGGCAGAAGTCGCTTTCCGCACAGTTCACCCGCAGCAGGAACCAGCGCTGCTTCTGGCCGATGCACAGGGGACGGGAGTGACGACGGATATAACGCCGGGGCAGACGGTAACGCAGCCAGCGCGAGGTCTCGCCCAGTACCTCCACCTGGTCCGGGCGCAGGCCCACCTCTTCCTCGAGCTCGCGGAACATCGCCTCGCGGGGCGTTTCGTCCGCCTTGATCCCTCCCTGGGGGAACTGCCAGGCATCCTGCCCCACACGTCGACCCCAGAACAGGCGATTCTCGTCGTTGACGAGGATTATTCCGACATTGGCCCGAAAACCATCCGCATCGATCACATCACTCACCGGTATATTGAATTGGTCCCATTCTTTCACAGCCGCGGCCGCCGTCGCAAGTTAGGACGCCTCGCATAAGCTATTGCTTATAAAGATTTTTCGGTATCATCCCGGCTCCCTCACAGCACAGGACGCCGGCCATGCCGCTCGCCATCTTCGACCTCGACAACACCCTCCTCAGCGGGGACTCCGACTACCTCTGGGGTCAGTTCCTGTGCGACCGCGGGGTGGTGGACCGCGACCGCTACGAGGCGGCCAACCGCCGCTTCTACGAAGACTACGAGCAGGGGCGACTGGACATCATGGCCTTCCTCGCCTTCTCCCTTAAACCACTGGCGGAGAACGACCCCGAGGCCCTGGAACGCTGGCGCGCCGAGTTCGTCGAGCAGCGCATCCGCCCCCTGGTGGGCGAGCCCGCACGGGCGCTGGTGGAGCGCCACCGCGAAGCGGGCGACACCCTGCTGATCATCACCGCCACCAACAGCTTCGTCACCCGCCCCATCGCCGACCTGTTCGGCATCGAGCACCTGATCGCAACCGAGCCGGAACGGATCGACGGCCGTTTCACCGGCCGGGTCGCGGGCACCCCCTCCTTCCGCGAGGGCAAGGTGCAACGCCTGGAGGAATGGCTGGCCCGCACCGGCCAGGAGTTGAACGGCGCCACCTTCTACAGCGACTCCCACAACGACCTGCCCCTGCTGCAGCGGGTGGAGCGGCCGGTGGCGGTGGACCCGGACGACGCCCTGCGCGCCCATGCCGAGCGCGCCGGCTGGCCGGTGATCAGCCTGCGCCGCGGCGCCAGCGCCGCCTGAGTCCTGCCGGCAGCCGAACCTCGTTCTGCACTCGTGCACGAGGGCCCGAAAACTGTGCAACACTTTGCGACAGGACAGCCGACCGGAAACCGACCATGGCCCGCCCGCGCAGCCGCCTGAACGTCTACATCCTGCTCGCCGCCGTCATCGTCGCGGCGATAGCGGCCTACTACCTGCCCACCAAGCGACCGCAGAACGCGAGCATGATGTCGCCACGGGAGTACATCGAGCTGGTGCAGCGCAAACGCCAGGAGCAGCAACGCCAGCGCGAGGAGGAGAACGCACGCCGCCGGGCCGCCACGGCCGACGGTGGAGAAGGACGCTGAAGGGACCGCTCAGCCGCCGTCGCGCATGCGCTGACAGAGACTGCGGTCGTCGGGGTTCTCCACCGCCTCGACGATGGCGTTGACCACCTGGTTGAACTCCTCGGGGCTGAGCACCTCCATGATGCGCCCCAGCAGTTGCGGATCCACCTGGGCATAGACGTTGCTCCCGTCCGCGAGCTGCACCGTGATGCCGGCGGCGTGGTAACCCACCTCCTCCTGATCGCCCTCCTGCTCGTAGAGTTCGCGCCCCAACTCCATCATCTCGTCGTAGAAGTCCTCGATGCGCTCGGCCAGGGCCTCGTCCAGCTCCTCCGGCAACATCACCTTGAGCAGGCCGTCGTCCTCCCCGGTGCGCGGCTCCAGCCCCTCCCCCGCCAGAAAATCGAGAAACCGGTCACGGGGACGGGGGTCGAAAAACACATACTCCAGCATGGCGTCGTCTCCTGGCTTTCTCGAGCTGACCGAGATCAATATTCCCGCGATTAACTATCCAGAGTTGCGGCAGGGCCTTGCATACTTGATGCCGAGTTTCACCGGGGATACCGTCGAAATGCAGGACAGCAGCAAGGAAATGCAGATCGCGCAGCTCCGCGATGCGGTACGCAAGCAGGTCGGCCATTCACGCGAGAAAAAGGCCTGCTACCGCGCCTTCTGCCTGCTGATGATACTCCAGGGACAGCGCATCAGTGACCTCGCCGAGGCGCTGGGCGAACACACCCGCACCATCGAACGCTGGCGCAAGCGTTTCAACGAGCAGGGGATCGACGGCCTGCTGGACGACACCAGCCCCGGCCGCCCCTCGCGCCTCTCCAGCGACGACATGGCCGCGGTGGCCAGCGACCTGCGCTCGCCGCCCTCCGAGTTCGGACTGGAGGGCAAGCAGTGGCGCGGCAAGCAGCTCCAGGCCCACCTCAAGCAACATTACAACGTGGAGCTCAGCCTGCGCCAGTGCCAGCGGCTGCTCAAGCGCCTGACCGCCGAACCGGCACCCGCGCCGCGCGCCGCCCGCCGGCCGGTGGCGGTGGGCGAGAAGACCGTCTCCCTCAACGAGCACTGACCGAAGTTTTCCCTCCCCTCGCCGCCCGCTTGGCCTATCATGGGTCGGGAGACACCACCATTTCGAGGAGATCACCGATGCGTATCCGAACATTCCTGCTGGCCGCAGGCGCCCTGGCGCTGTTGGCCGGCGCCGTCCAGGCCGGCGGCTGGGGCGGCAACATGCCCTGGAACGGCAAGGGCGACGCCCCCTGGAGCGGCCACAACATGCCCTGGAGCAACGACCGGCGCGGCTGGAACTGGGGCGGCAGCAAGCGCAGCCCCTGGAATCGGGGCGGCTGGAAGCGCGGCGGCCGAGACAAATGGGACGACTGGATGCCCTGGGGCTCCGGCAGCAGTCCCTGGAAGGGCAAGGGTTGGGGCGACATGCCCTGGTCCAACGACCACAAACGCAGATGGCGCCGCCCCCCGCCCTATGGCTATTACGGTCAGGGCCGGGGTCCGGGTTATCCCATGCCCCGCGGTCGCGGCATGATGCCCCAGGGCGGCTATCCCGGGGCCATGATGCCCCCCGGCGGTGGTCGCATGATGGCCCCGCGCGGTCCTGTTCCCGGCAACCGCCCGCCCCGCGGCCTGCCGCCCCAGGCGCGCCCGCCGATGCAGCGGCCGCCGATGGCGCCGCCGCCGGGGCCCCGCCCCTCGGCGG
>CAZVIG010000158.1:0-5611 GCA_964627395.1 uncultured Sedimenticola sp. | reverse complement strand
TCCATCGTGGAGAAGGAGACCGGGGTCGCCGAGGAGCGGCCGCTGATCGCCGGCGTCTTCACCCGGCGTCTGAAGCGGGGTATGAAGCTGCAGACCGATCCCACCGTCATCTACGGCATGGGGGAACGCTACGACGGCAACATCCGCCGCCGCGACCTGCGCGAGGACACCCCCTACAACACCTATGTCCATGCCGGCCTGCCGCCCACCCCCATCTGCATGCCGGGGCGCGAGGCGATCCATGCGGTGCTGCATCCCGCCGAGGGCCGGGCGCTCTATTTCGTGGCGCGGGGCGACGGTCGGCATGTTTTTTCCGAAACCTTGAAACAGCACAATGCGGCGGTACGCAAGTACCAGTTGAAGCGATGAGCGGCGCGGGACGATTCATCACCATCGAGGGCATCGAGGGCGCTGGCAAGAGCACCTGCATGCAGGTCGCGGCAGAGCGCATCCGGGCGCGCGGTCTGGGCCTGCTCGAGACCCGCGAGCCGGGCGGCACCCCCCTGGGGGAGGCGCTGCGCGAGCTGTTGCTGGGGCATCGCCACGAGGGCATGGCCGACGACACCGAGCTGCTGCTGATGTTCGCTGCGCGCGCCGAGCACCTGCGGCGCCGCATCGAGCCGGCGCTGGCGGCCGGCGACTGGGTGCTGTGCGACCGTTTCACCGACGCCACCTATGCCTACCAGGGGGCGGGGCGGGGCATCCCCGAGTCCCGTATCGCCACCCTGGAACAATGGGTGCAGGGCGACCTGCGTCCCCATCTGACCCTGCTGATGGACCTGCCGGTGGCGCAGGGCCTGGAGCGCGCCGGACGCCGCTCCGCGCCGGACCGCTTCGAGCGCCAGACCCTGGATTTCTTCGAGCGGGTGCGCCAGGGCTATCTGGCGATCGCGGCGCGCGAGCCGCAGCGGGTCAAGGTGGTGGACGCCTCGCGCGATCTGGAGAGGGTCGCCGCCGACATCCGCCGCCTGGTGGACGACTTCATCGACCAGGCCTCATGAACGCGCCGGATACCGCCGAGGCCTTGGAACCGCTGCCCTGGCACACCGACCAGTGGCAGCGACTGACAGCGCGCCGCCAGGCGGGCAATCTGCCGCACGCCCTGCTGATCGCCGGGCCGGCGGGGGTGGGCAAGACGCGCTTCGCCCAGCGCCTGGCGAACGCCCTGGTATGCACCCACGACGACCCGGCGGCACGCCCCTGCGGCGCGTGCCAGGCCTGTCACCTTGCGCACACGGGCGCCCATCCGGACCTGTTCTGGGTGACGCCGGAGGAGCCGGGGCGGCCGATCCGCATCGACGCCATCCGCGATCTGATCGAGCGTGCGGCGCTCACCACCCAGGCCAGCGGCGAGCGGGTGTTCGTGATCGCCCCCGCCGATGCGCTCAACCGCGCCGCGGCCAATGCCCTGCTCAAGACCCTGGAGGAGCCCACCGAGGCCAGCCGCATGCTGCTGGTCAGCTCCGCCCCGCACCGCCTGCCGGCCACCATCCTGAGCCGCTGCCAGCGGGTGAGCTTCCGCCCGGTGCCGCCGGAGCAGGGGCGCGAGTGGCTGGCCGCCCGGGGTGTGGAGGGCGATCTGGATGCCGCGCTGGCCGCCAGCGGCGGGGCACCGCTGGCGGCGCTGGCGATGCTGGAGGAGGCGGGACTGGCGCGGCTGGAGCAGCGGTTGGACGACCTGGCCGCGCTCGCCTCCCGGCGCGCCGACCCGCTGCAGACCGCGGCGGCCTGGGCGGAAGATTCCATGCCGGCGTTGCTCGCGGACCTGCGCCGCGTGGCCGCCGACCTGGTGCGCCTGGGGGCCGGCGGGGAGGGTCCGCGGCTGTATCTGCCCGGGCGGACTTCAGATTTGCAAAAAACGGCCGACCACATAAACTTGCAGAAACTCTTTCATTTTCTGGATGAGGTCAACCGGCTGGAACGCCAGCTCGTGAACAACCTCAACCCCCAGATGCTGACGGAAAAACTGGTGAACGACTGGCTGTCGCTCACCCGACCGGAGAAGCGTTGATGGCAGCACCCCGCGCCCGTCAGGGCATCCTGTCCCTGACCATCAAGGACAAGAGCGCCCTGTATGCCGCCTACATGCAGTACGTGAAGAACGGCGGCCTGTTCATTCCCACCAGCAAGCCCTACAAGCTGGGGGACGAGGTGTTCATGCTGCTCAGCCTGATGGACGAGCCGGAGCGCCTGCCGGTGGCGGGCAAGATCATCTGGATCACACCGGTGGGCGCCGAGGGCAACCGCGCCGCGGGCATCGGCGTCCAGTTCTCCGACCAGGACAACGGCGTGGCGCGCAACAAGATCGAGGGCTACCTGGCCGGCATGCTCAAGTCGGACAAACCCACCCACACCATGTGACTGCCGCACCGGCAGCAGGATACCCATGTTCGTCGATTCCCACTGTCACCTCGACCGTGTCGATCTGACGCCCTACGAGGGCGACTTCGGGCGCATGCTGGAGGCCAACCGCGCCGAGGGCGTGGATCACATGCTGTGCGTGTCCATCGACCTGGAGTCCTATCCCGCGATGCGCGAGCAGGTGGAGCCGCACCCCGGGGTCTCGGTCTCGGTGGGCGTCCATCCCTGCGACCACGACCGGCGGGAGCCCAGCGTGGCCGAGCTGGTGGAACTGGCCGCGGACCCGCGCAACGTGGCGATCGGCGAGACCGGGCTGGACTATTTCCGCGCCGAGGGCGATCTGGAATGGCAGCGCGAGCGCTTCCGTACCCATATCCGCGCCGCGCGCGAGACCGGCAAGCCGCTGATCATCCATACCCGCGAGGCGCGCGAGGATACCCTGCGGATCCTGGAGGAGGAGAACGCCGCCGAGGTGGGCGGGGTGATGCACTGCTTCACTGAAACCTGGGAGATGGCCGAGGCGGCGATGGCGATGGGGTTCTACATCTCCTTCTCCGGCATCGTGACCTTCAAGAATGCCGAATCCCTGCGCGAGGTGGCGCGCCGCGTGCCCCTGGAGCGCATGCTGATCGAGACCGACTCGCCCTACCTGGCGCCGGTGCCCTTCCGCGGCAAGCCCAACGAGCCGCGCCATGTGGCGCGCGTCGCCGAGACCATCGCCGGACTGCGCGACCTGTCGGTAGAGGCGCTGGCCGAGGCCACCACCGAAAACTTCTATCGCCTGTTCCCGGCGCGATCCTGAGCGCCTCGGCGCGCATGCCGGGTCGACCCCTCCGCATCGAACGATCCCGCACCGGCGCCCTGGTCTGCCTGGCGCTGGGGCTGGGCGTGGCCGCCGGCCTGTGGGCCCTGGGGCTGCGGCACGCCTGGACGGCGATGCTCGTCTGGGCGCTCGTCTGCGGCTGGGCCTGGCGCGGCACCTGGGGGCTGGGCCGCGGCGGTCTGGAACTAGCCGAGGACGGGCAGGGCGGCTGGCTGTGCCGCCGGCCGGACGGCAGCGAGATGCCGCTGACCGGCCTGCACGCCCACTGGGTGCGACCGGCGCTGGTGATGGCCGAGCTGCGGACCGAGGCCGGGACCCTCGCCCTGGTGGTGCCTGCGGATGCCTGCAGCGCCGAGGATCACCGCCGCCTGCGGCGCCTGTTGTTGCATCAGTCCTCGCGGGTGCGCGGCACGTAGCGGTCCGGAATCAGAATGGTGGGGTGCGCCTGGTTGGGGTCGGTCTCGGGGAAGTCGATGTTGTAGTGCAGGCCGCGGCTCTCGCGCCGGCGCTGTGCGGACTGCACGATCATGTCCGCCACCTCCACCAGGTTGCGCAGCTCCAGCAGGTCGTTGGAGACGCGGAAGTTGCCGTAGTATTCGGCGATCTCGTGGCGCAGCAGGTTGATCCGGCGGCGCGCCCGCGCCAGGCGCTTGTTGCTGCGCACGATGCCCACATAGTCCCACATGAAGCGGCGCAGCTCGTCCCAGTTGTGGGACACCACCACCTCCTCGTCGGAATCGGTCACCCGGCTCTCGTCCCAGGGCGGGACCTCGTCCGGCTCCGGGTAGGCGTCCAGGTGCTCGGCGATCCGCTTCGCCGCCAGCTCGCCATAGACCAGGCATTCCAGGAGCGAGTTGCTGGCCATGCGGTTGGCGCCGTGCAGGCCGGTGTAGGCGGTCTCGCCGATCGCGAACAGGCCGGCCACGTCGGTCTCGCCATGCCGGTCCACCATCACGCCGCCGCAGGTGTAGTGGGCCGCCGGCACCACCGGCAGGGGCTCGCGGCGCATGTCGAAGCCCAGCTCCAGGCAGCGCGCCAGAATGGTGGGAAAGTGCTCCTCGATGAAGGCCGCCGGCTTGTGGCTGATGTCCAGATAGACGCATTCCGCGCCCAGGCGCTTCATCTCGTGGTCGATGGCGCGCGCCACGATGTCGCGCGGGGCCAGTTCGGCGCGCTCGTCGAAGCGCGGCATGAAGCGGGTGCCGTCGGGCAGCAGCAGGCGCCCGCCCTCGCCGCGCACCGCCTCGCTGATGAGAAAGGACTTGGCCTGCGGGTGATACAGGCAGGTGGGGTGGAACTGGATGAACTCCATGTTGGCGATGCGGCAGCCGGCGCGCCAGGCCATGGCGATGCCGTCGCCGGTGGCCACGTCCGGGTTGCTGGTGTAGAGATATACCTTGGCCGCGCCGCCGGTGGCCAGCACCACGGTGCGCGCCGGGGCCGCCACCACCCGGTCGCGCTTCAGATCGAGCAGGTAGGCGCCGGTGCAGCGCGGCGCCCGCCGCTCGTCCCGGCGACGGGTCACATCCACTGCGATGTGGTATTCCAGCAGGGTGACATTGGGGCGCTGGCGCACCCGTTCCACCAGGGTGGTCTCCACCGCGCGGCCGGTGGCGTCGGCGGCATGCACCACCCGCCGGTGACTGTGCCCGCCCTCGCGGGTGAGATGGAAGCGGGAGTCGCCGGTGGGCGGGGTCTGGGTGAAGGCCACGCCTTCCTCCGCCAGCCAGCGGATCGCCGCCGGGCCGTGTTCCACCACGGTGCGCACCACCGCCTCGTCGCACAGCCCGGCGCCCGCGGCCAGGGTGTCGGCGACGTGGGACTCCAGAGAATCGGCGGAGTCCAGCACCGCCGAGATGCCGCCCTGGGCATAGTAGGTGTTGCCCTCGCTCAGCTCGCGCTTGGACACCACGGTGCAGCGGATGTGCTCCGGCAGGCGCAGCGCCAGGCTCAGACCGGCGGCGCCGCTGCCGATGATCAGGACGTCGGTGGGCGGGAGGGTGTCGCTCATGCAGGGGTTCCGCTGTGGGGCATGGGGGGAGTTTATCCATTGGCCGGGCGGGCTGCATCCATGGCCGCGACGGTTAGCGGTCGGGGCGGCGAGACAGTATCATGCACGCCATGTCGAATCTCCTGGCGCAGGACCGCATGCCGCGATTTGTTTTCTCCCGTGGTGAACTTGGACCGCCTCTGCCTGTCCATAGGGCAGAGGACAGGGGTGCCTGCGCCCCGGAGGCGGTCCCATGACCTCGGACAGGGACGCCGACCAGGTACTGGTCGAGCGGGTCCAGAAGGGCGACAAGAAGGCCTTCGATCTGCTGGTGCTGAAGTATCAGCAGAAGGTGGCCAACCTGATCAGCCGCTACATCCGCGACCCGTCCGAGGTGCTGGACGTCACCCAGGAGGCCTTCATCAAGGCCTACCGGG
>CAZVIG010000157.1:0-5625 GCA_964627395.1 uncultured Sedimenticola sp. | reverse complement strand
GCCACCACCCGCAGCAGGCTGGACTTGCCCGCGCCGTTGGCGCCGGTGAGCAGCAGGCAGAGCCCCGGATGCAGGTCCAGCTCGATGTCGTGCAGCAGGTGGCGGCCGGGCAGGTGGAGCTGCAGGCGGCGCAGGCGCAGGGCGTTCATGCCAGGTACTCCGGCTGCAGACGGCTGCGGCCCTGCAGCCAGTGCAGGCCGCTGTTGAGCAGGAAGGCGAGCAGCAGCAGCACCAGCCCCAGGGCGATCCCCTGGGCATAGGCCCCCTTGCTGGTCTCCAGGGCGATGGCGGTGGTGATGTTGCGCGTGTAGCCGAGGATGTTGCCGCCCAGCATCATCGCCGAGCCCACCTCCGCGATGATGCGCCCGAAGGCGGCGATGACCGCGGCCAGCAGGGCGTAGCGCACCTCGCTCATCAGGGTGAGGGCGGTGCGCAGATGGCCGGCGCCCAGGGTGCGCCCGGTCTCCCAGGCGCGCGGGTCCAGCTCCTGCAGGGCGGTGTGGGTCATGGCGACGATGATGGGGAGGCTCAGGGCGATCTGGCCCAGCACCATGGCGGTCTGGGTGAACAGCAGGCGCCACTCGCCCAGCGGGCCGTGGCGCGACAGCAGCAGATAGAACACCAGCCCCACCACCACCGCCGGGATCGAGAGCATGGCGTTGAACACCGACACCAGCAGGCGCCGCCCCGGAAAGCGCCCGAAGGCGAGCAGCGCGGCCAGCGCCAGGCCCGGCGGGATCGCCAGCGCCAGCGCGGTGAGCGACACCCGGAAGGAGACGCCCACGATGTCCCACAGCGCCGGGTCGCCGGCGATCAGCAGGCGCAGCGCCTCGACGGTGGCGTCGTTCATCGCGCCTCCCGTGCCGCCACCCGTTGGGCGTCGGGATGGAACAGGGTCTCGCCATGCAGCCGGTAGGCGGCGATGCGGCGCTGTCCCTCGGGGCCGGTGATCCAGTCGATCAGCGCCTTCGCGCCGGCGAAGTTGACGCCGGGGTGGCGCTGCGGATCGACCGCGATGATGTGATAGGGATTGAACAGGCGCGGATCGCCCTGCACCAGCACCCGCAGGTCGCTGCGGTCGCGGAAGGCCAGCCAGGTGCCGCGGTCGGCGAGGGTGTAGGCGCCCAGCTCGTTGGCCATCTGCAGCACCCGGCCCATGCCCTGCCCGGCCTCGCGGTACCAGAAGCCGCTGGGTCGGATGCCCGCGGCCTGCCACAGGGCGCGTTCCTTTTTATGGGTGCCGGAGTCGTCGCCGCGCGAGATGAAGGGTGCGCGACTTCGGGCGATGCGCTGCAGGGCGGTCGCCGCGTCGCGCAGGCCGCCGATGCCGGCGCGGTCGCCGGGCGGGCCGACGATCACGAAGTCGTTGTGCATCACCGCGCGGCGCAGGATGCCGTCGCCGCCGTTGACGAAGGCCTCTCCGCCGCCGGGGCGTGTACCAGCACCACGTCCACGTCGCCGTCGCGCCCCATGCGCAGCGCCTTGCCGGTGCCCACCGCGATCACATGCACCCGGTAGCCGCTGGCCCGCTCGAAGGCGGGCAGCAGGTAGGTGAGCAGGCCGGAGTTCTCGGTGCTGGTGGTGGTGGCCAGGCGCAGCACCTGGGGCTGGGCGGCGAGGGGGCCGGCGCAAAGCGCCAGCACGACCAGCAGGTGACGGAACAGGCGGGGCAGGTATGTCATCGCGGATGCTCGGTATCGATAGGGAAGGCGGAGATGCGCCGTCAGGCCCTAAAGAGTGCAACAGCTTTGGGGGCTGCGTCCAGCGTCACCGCTTGCGTCGCTTTCCCCGCCCGTTCCATACTCGGGGCCTCAGTCGTCGAGGAGGATCGTGCATGTCCCGCCTGCCCCTGGATTCGCTGCCCGACGCGGCGGCTGCGCAGGCCCGCAGCGACGAGGTCACCCCGCTGCACGCCGAGGCGTTGCCCGGCTTCGTCGGTCAGAGCGAGGCGGTGCGCGAGCTGGCGCATCTGGTGCGGCGGCTGGCGCCGCTGGAGTCCACCGTGCTGCTGGAGGGCGAGTCGGGCACCGGCAAGGAACTGGCGGCGCGCGCCCTGCATCGGCTGAGTGGCCGCCAGGGGCCCTTCGTGACGGTCAACTGCGGCGCCCTGGCGCGCGAGCTGCTGGAGTCGGAGCTGTTCGGGCATGTGCGCGGCGCCTTCACCGGCGCCCACCAGGCGCGCGAGGGACTGTTCGCCCATGCCCGCGGCGGCACCCTGTTCCTGGACGAGATCGGCGAGCTGCCGCCGGCGATGCAGCCGCGGCTGCTGCGCGCCATCGAGGCACGCCGGGTGCGGCCGGTGGGCGCCGACGAGGAGGTCCCGGTGGATGCGCGTATCGTGGTCGCCACCAATCGCTGCCTGACCGACGAGGTGGCGGCGGGGCGCTTCCGCGAGGATCTCTATTACCGGCTCGCGGTGGTCACCCTCAAGCTGCCGCCGCTGCGCGAACGGCCCGAGGACATCCCCCTGCTGGTGCGGCATTTCGTGGACGGCCTGGTGCGCAAGCTGGACCTGCCGCCCCCGCAGGTGCGCGAGGCGGACCTGCTGCGTCTGATGGATCATCCCTGGCCGGGCAATGTGCGCGAGCTGCGCAACCTGGTGGAGCGCTGCCTGCTGCTGGGGCTGACGCCCGGCGAGTGCCTGGCGCCGGGCGGCGCGCGTCCCGAGGAGGAGCCCGAGGATCTGCGCCTGGACACCCTGGTGAAGCGTCACATCCTGCGCGTGCTGCGCCTGGAGAACGGCAACAAGTCGGCCGCCGCGCGACGGCTGGGGATCGGGCGCAAGACCCTGGAGCGCAAGCTCAGGGAGTGGGAGGGTCGCTGACCCGGCGCGCCAGCAGCAGGCGCAGATAGGGCGCCAGCATCGACAGGAACAGGATCGCCATCGCCAGTTGCAGGTTGTCGCGCGCCAGCCAGACCACCAGTCCGAAGCCGATGCTCATCGACAGGGTGCAGTCGATGGCGGTGCGCCGCAGGCGCGCCCGGCGCTCCGTGTCGTCGCTGCGGAAGGCGGTCACCAGCAGCGGCACCAGATAGTGCAGCGGCGCGTAGAAGGCGGCGACGATGATCCAGGTGAGCGCGTCCATCAGCCGGTCAACCGGTCGAAGATGCGGAAGCCCGCCAGATAGGTGCCCACCGCCGAGCCCAGGGTGCTGAACAGGAACACCAGCAGGGTGCGCGAGACGCGGTTGCGCCACCAGCCGCGCCATTCCGCCACGTCGTGGCGCAGGCTGGCGAAGTCGCGCACCTGCGGCTTGCGCAGCATCAGCTCCGCGGCGGCGGTGACCATGCCGGCGCCGATGGTGGGGTTGAGCGAGGTGATCGGCGCCGCCACGAAGGCGGTCAGCACGGTCAGCGGATGGGCCGCCGCGAACAACGCCCCCAGCGCGGACAGGCCGCCGTTGATCACCACCCAGTCCCACACCAGTTGCCAGCCCAGCTCGCTGCTGCGCGAGAAGCCCAGCCAGAAGCCGAACAGCACCAGCGCCACGATCAGCCAGGGCAGCAGGCGCGGCCAAGGCGAGCGGGGCGGCTCGGCGTCCAGGCGCTCCAGCTCCGCCTCCGGGTCCTGGATCGACTGCAGTTGCTCCACGATGCCCTTCAGATGCCCGGCGCCCACCACCGCCAGGATGTGCTTGCCGGGATGCCGGCGCGCGGCGAGCAGCAGCTTGGCCGCCATGTAGCGGTCGCGCTCGGCGATCAGGGGTTCGTAGAGATCCTGACGGTCGCGCGCGAACTCGGAGAAGGCCGCCTCCAGCACGTCGCCCTCCTTGAGCCGTTCGATCTCCTCCTCGTCCACCTCGTCGCTGGAGAGCAGTCCCGCCAGCAGGCCGCTGAACAGGGTCAGGCGCTTCCACCAGCCGAGATTGGCCGCAGTGCGGCGCAGGGTGGTGCCGATCTCGCGGTCGATCAGCAACAGCGGCAGGCCGTGCGCCTCGGCCGCATCCAGGGCGGTGCGCATCTCCGCCCCCGGCTCGATGCCGTACTGTTCGGCGATACGCTGCTGGTAGGCGCCCATCGCCAGGTTGGCCGCCACCATCGCCGCCTTGCCCTGGCGGAACACCTGCATCAGGTTCATCTGCGCCAGCGCCTCCGGCTCGGTGAGGGCATGGTGGCGGCTGGCGCACAGCTCCACGGCGACCACGTCGTAGCGGCCCGAATCGATCAGGCGGCGCACCGTCTCGGCGCTCTTGCGCGACACATGCGCGGTGCCCAGCAGGGTGATGCGGGTGTCGCCGACCCGGGTCTCGACGATCGGCTCGTTGGGCGGCGGAGAGGCGAGGGCGTTTTCAGGCATCCGGCTTTCCTCGAAGGTTGCGGGGATGATACCCGACAAGGCCCGCTCCCTGTCGTAAGATGCACCGGTTCCATTTTCTGCGCGAGGGCGTCGCATGCGACTGTCGAGACTGCTGGCGTACTGGTTCCTGCCGTGGCTGCTGGTCGGCTGCATGGCCACCAATCCCTATGCCCCGGTGCCCAAGGCCCTCTACCTGACGGCCGACACCTATGGCGACGTGACCCGCTGGGGCGACCTGGCCAAGCTCTATGCCTTCGTGCTGCCGGAGCATGCGGTGCCCCCGCCGCCGGGCCTGGACCGGATCCGGGTCACCCACTACACCGCCTCCGGGCTCAAGGAGATCGGCCCCTGGCGCTGGCAGCAGACCGCGGTGATCGACTATGTGCTCACCGACCGCCAGGTGGTGCGCCGCCTGGTGGACCGCCAGGTCTGGGTCAGCCCGGACGAGGGAAAGCACTGGTACCGCGAGAACCCGCCGCCGGACTTCCTGAAATGAGCGCTCCCTTCGACGGCCCCGAGGCCGCCATGAACTGGCTGCGCGCCCGGCTCGACGACGGCCACGGCGGCAACCTGCTGCTGGCAGGCTTCCAGGGCGACCGGGCCGTGGAGGCCTGGTCCGCCGGCCTGCGCGGCGAGCAGGACCATCCCAACTTCATCACCTTCGCCCGCTTCGCCCTGCAGAAGCTGCACCAGTGCAACGGCTACTGGCTGATGCTGCCCGAGGTGTTCGAGGACGAACAATGCCTGGGCTACCGCCTGGACCTGCGCGCCCGTAGCGGCGGCTGGCAGGGTGAGGTCCTGATGCCCGAAGGCGGCGACTGGCAGACCCGCGAACGCCCCGGCGAACCCCTGCTCGCCGACCTCCTGGTCCCCGGCCCCGCACTGCCCGGCCTGATGCGGCGCGACCTCGAACGACTCGCCGCCCGCCTGGCGGTCGATCCGCCGGAAGTGGAGTAAGCAGGTTTTCCCGAGTCGTTCATCTCCGCAGCTCAGCGGCCACCATACCCTGCTACCTGCATACGGTAGCCACCACATCGTCATCCACCCGCCTTCGTAGCCCACTATGCCGTCCTGCAGCCGCTTGCGGGGTTCTTCCTAAAATGTCCCTCCGCCCGCTTGCGGGCTTCTTTCTAATGTCCCTCCCCCCGCTTGCGGGGGGAGGCTAGGAGGGGGGTAGAGGGAGAAGGGCGTAACCGAATATAAGACCACCACCACTCCCTTCCCCCCGATGCCCTACCCGACCACGCCGCCTCCGCCGTGATAGACCGCAGCCGTCTATCACGACGAAGGCTGCAGCCGTGTTTGTCGGCGGCCTGACGACACTTGGC
>CAZVIG010000156.1:0-5654 GCA_964627395.1 uncultured Sedimenticola sp. | reverse complement strand
TATCCCGACGTGCCTTTCCTGTGGCTGGATTTCGAACGCGGCGGCGATGGCGTCTTTCTGCTCACCGCCGAGCAGCTGGCCGAGTTTCATGATCTGTTTGTGGAGGACTGAGCCATGAGCCTGCGTCGTGCCCGCACCGCCGAGGAATACGCCGACTGGGTCAAGAACGCCCTGTTCGAGGTGGAGGACCTGAAGAACTGCCTGCTCTACGACGACGAGGATCTGCAGCGCTTTCCCGCCTACATCGAGCCGCTGGAGGAGGGCATCCGCCAGATCTACGACGCCATGTGCAACGGCACCTACCGCTTCGGCCGCGAGGATCTGATGTTCATGGAGGTGGTGCGCCGCTTCGAGCACGAGATTCCCTTTCACACCCTGCTCAAGCAGATCAACGAAACCCACCGCAAGGGCCTGGACGTGCCCGAGGAAGAGATCTGAACCGCGCGCCCTTGATCCAGATCAGCCCGCGCGGTCGGTTCGCGCCATAAACTCTGTCGCATGAAATCGCATTTCTCCTTCGATCAGGACCTGATCGCGCGCTACGACCGCCCGGGGCCGCGCTACACCTCCTATCCCACGGCGGTGCAGTTCCGCGACGACTTCACGGTGGACGACTACCGCGCCGCCGCCGGGCGCTCGCGGGCCCTGTCGCTGTACTTCCACATCCCCTTCTGCGACACCATCTGCTTCTATTGCGCCTGCAACAAGATCGCCACCAAGGACCGAGGCAAGAGCGAGCCCTATCTGAAGGCGCTGGACCGCGAAATGGCCCTGCAGGCGGCGATCTTCAACCAGGGTCAGCCGGTGGAGCAGCTCCATTGGGGCGGGGGCACGCCCACCTTTCTGAACAACGAGCAGATGCGCTGGCTGATGGCGCGCACCCGCGAGCATTTCGACCTGCTGGACGACGACAGCGGCGAATACTCCATTGAGATCGATCCCCGCGAGGTGCGCGAGGACACCCTGGCGGTGCTGCGCGAGATCGGCTTCAACCGCATGAGCCTGGGTCTGCAGGACCTGGAACCGGCGGTGCAGCAGGCGGTCAACCGCATCCAGTCGGCGGAGCAGACCTTCGGCGCCATGCGCCGTGCGCGCGAGCTGGGCTTCCGCTCGGTGAGCCTGGATCTCATCTACGGTCTGCCGCGCCAGACCCTGGCCTCCTTCGAACGCACCCTGGACGCGGTGATCGCGGAGCGGCCCGATCGCCTGTCCATCTTCAACTATGCCCACATGCCGGAGCGCTTCAAGCCGCAGCGGCGCATCGATGCGGCCGAGCTGCCGCCGCCGCAGGTGAAGCTGGACATCCTGGCGATGGCGGGCGAGAAGCTGCAGGATGCGGGCTATGTGTTTATCGGCATGGATCACTTCGCCTTGCCGGACGACGAGCTGGCGCTGGCCCAGGAGAAGGGCCAGCTCTATCGCAACTTCCAGGGCTATTCCACCCATGCCCATTGCGACCTGCTGGCCTTCGGGGTGAGCGGCATCGGCAGCGTGGGCAACACCTATGCGCAGAACGTCAAGGATCTCGACAGCTACTATGCCGCCATCGAGCGCGGCGAGCTGCCCATCGAGCGCGGCCTGGTGCTGAGCCGCGACGACCTGATCCGGCGCGATCTGATCGGCGAGCTGATCTGCAACTTCCGGCTCGACCTGGACGACTTCGGCCGCCGCTGGGAGATCGACGCGCGCGACTACTTCGCCCCCGAACTGGAGCGCCTGGCGCCGATGCAGGCGGACGGCCTGGTGACGCTGGACGAGAAGGGCATCCGGGTCACCGACCCCGGCAGGCTGCTGATTCGCAACATCTGCATGGTGTTCGACGCCTATCTGGAGCAGGCCAAGGCGCGTTTCTCGCGGGTGATCTGAGCCCTCAGCCTTCCTCAGCCTTCGCTGCAGCAGGCGATCATGCGCCGCGCCGCATTGCTGAGGCTGCGTTCGCGGTGGGTCACAGCGCCCAGGCGGCGCGCCAGTTCCAGGCCCGGCACCCGCAGCGCCACCAGGTTCCCGGTGAGCTGGGTGGCGGGCAGCAGGCTCCAGCCCAGGCCCGCCTCGGCCAGCATGCGCAGTGTCTCCAGGTAGTTGGTCTCCATCCCCAGGCTCAGCTCCAGTCCCGCGGCGCGCACCGCCCGTTCCAGAATGCCGCGGGTATAGGTGTTGCGGCTGGGCAGCACTGCGGGCAGCCGCACCAGCTCGGCCAGCGACACCTCGCCGCGCTCGGCGAGGGGATGATCGCGCCCCACCATGAAGCACAGCGGGTCGTCCCAGACCGGCTCCAGGCGCAGTCGTGGCAGCGGCTCCGGCGGTAGAGTCACGATGGCCAGCTCCAGGTCGCCGATCTCCACCGCATGACAGGCCGCCTCTGAGTCCATGAAGCGGATGTCCAGCTCCACCTCCGGATAGCGCCGGGTGAAGCGGCGCAGGGGGTCCGGCAGGCGATGCAGGCCGATGTGGTGGCTGGTGCCCATCACCAGGCGCCCGCCCACGCTGCCGTCCAGGTCCGCCACCAGGCGGCGCATCTCCCGCGCATCGTTGAGCAGCCGCCGTGCCCGCGGCAGCAGGGCGCGGCCCGCCTCGGTGAGCGCCACCCGCCGGCCCACCCGGTCGAACAGTGCCACGCCGAGGGTGTCTTCGAGCTGTCGCACCCGTTTGCTCACCGCCGGCTGGGTCAGGTGCAGCTCGTCGGCGGCGGCGGAGAAGCCGCCTTGTTCGGCGACCGCGGCGAAGGCGGCGAGCTGGGTCAGTTCCATATTCCGATTGAGAATGGATCAGATGAAAAACATTGATTTGTGTTATTGATGATAGCCGCTATCCTCTGTCCCTGCGAGCCATCCATGACAGTGAATCGGACAGGGGCATGACCGCCAGAACGCTTTACGACAAATTGTGGGATTCCCATGTGGTGCGCCAGGAGCCGGACGGCACCTGCCTGCTCTACATCGACCGCCACCTGGTGCACGAGGTGACCTCGCCGCAGGCCTTCGAGGGGCTGCGGCTGGCCGGGCGCAAGCCCTGGCGGCCGGGCGCCAACCTGGCGACCCCGGACCACAACGTGCCGACCACCGACCGCAGCCAGGGCATCGCCGATCCCATCTCGCGCATCCAGGTGGAGACCTTGGATCACAACTGCGAGGACTTCGGCATCACCGAGTTCCGCATGGACGACCCGCGCCAGGGCATCGTGCACGTCGTCGGGCCGGAGCAGGGTGCCACCCTGCCGGGCATGACGGTGGTGTGCGGCGATTCCCACACCTCCACCCATGGGGCCTTCGGCGCCCTGGCGCACGGCATCGGCACCTCCGAGGTGGAGCATGTGCTGGCCACCCAGTGCCTGATCCAGAAGAAGTCCAAGGCGATGCAGATCGTCATCGACGGCCCGGTGGGGCCGGGGGTCACCGCCAAGGACATCGTGCTCGCCATCATCGGCGAGATCGGCACCGCCGGCGGCACCGGCTATGCCATCGAGTTCGCGGGGCAGGGCATCATGGACCTCTCCATGGAGGGGCGCATGACGGTCTGCAACATGGCCATCGAGGCGGGCGCGCGCGCCGGCTTCGTGGCGGTGGACGACAAGACCATCGAGTACGTGAAGGGCCGGCCCTATGCGCCCAAGGGCGAGCTGTGGGACCAGGCGGTGGCTGCCTGGCGCGAGCTGCATTCCGACGAGGGAGCGGTGTTCGACAAGGTGGTGACCATCCGCGGCGCCGACATCCAGCCGCAGGTCACCTGGGGCACATCGCCGGAGATGGTGGTGCCGGTAGGCGCGCGGGTGCCCGATCCGGCGGACGAGCCGGATGCGGTGAAGGCCGAGGGCATGCGCCGCGCGCTGGAGTACATGGGTCTGGCGCCCGGCACGCCCATCACCGGGATCCGCCCGGACAAGGTGTTCATCGGCTCCTGCACCAACTCGCGCATCGAGGACCTGCGCGCCGCCGCGGCGGTGGCGAAGGGGCGCAAGGTGGCCGACAACATCAAGCAGGCCCTGGTGGTGCCGGGCTCGGGCCTGGTCAAGCGCCAGGCCGAGGAGGAAGGGCTGGACCGGATCTTCATCGAGGCCGGTTTCGAATGGCGCGAGCCGGGCTGCTCCATGTGTCTGGCGATGAACGCCGACCGCCTGGAACCGGGTGAGCGCTGCGCCTCCACCTCGAACCGCAACTTCGAGGGGCGTCAGGGCCAGGGCGGGCGCACCCACCTGGTCAGCCCCGCCATGGCCGCCGCCGCGGCGGTGACGGGTCATTTCGTGGATGTGCGGGAGTTGGTTTGAATGATTAACCACAGAGGACACAGAGATCACAGAGGATTCCGTGTCAGAGCAGGTGAATTCGCCATGATCCGGTGTACGAGCCAGACCGCTTCCTTCATGACAGCATATGTAGTGGAAGCGTCGGCAACATAACGATCTCTGTGCGCTCTGTGTCCTCTGTGGTGAAAAACACGTTTGTGTTCTCTGTGGTGAGACAACATTATGGAAAAGTTTGAAAAGTTCAGCGGTGTGGTCTGTCCCCTCGACCGGGCCAATGTGGACACCGATGCGATCATTCCGAAGCAGTTTCTGAAGTCGATCAAGCGCACCGGCTTCGGACCCAACCTGTTCGACGAGTGGCGTTATCTGGATCACGGCGAGCCGGGGATGGACAACAGCAAGCGCCCGTTGAACCCGGACTTCGTGCTCAACGACCCGCGCTACCAGGGCGCGAGCATTCTGCTGGCGCGCGAGAACTTCGGCTGTGGCTCCTCGCGCGAGCACGCCCCCTGGGCGCTCGCCGACTACGGCTTCAAGGTGATCATCGCGCCGAGCTTCGCGGACATTTTCTACAACAACTGCTTCAAGAACGGCATCCTGCCGGTGGTGCTGGATGCCGAGACGGTGGACGAGCTGTTCCGCGAAGCGGGTGGCGAGCAGCCGCTGCGGATCACGGTGGACCTGGAGAACCAGCGCCTGCTCACCGACCACGACCGCGAGATCGCCTTCGAGGTGGATCCCTTCCGCAAGCACTGCCTGCTCGAAGGGTTGGACGACATCGGTCTCACCCTGCAGCACGTGGACGACATCCGCGCCTACGAACAGCGTCGCATGCAGGAGGCGCCGTGGTTGTTTCAGGATCTGTTGAAGGAAGGGTAACCACAGAGGACACAGAGGGCACTGAGACTTTTCATGGGGCCGGCTCTTGGCCGTCAGTGAGTTTCGGGGCTTCTATGGTGGGAGTGAAAGCAGCGTGGTATGGATTGGCAGGGCGATGACCACGAGGAACACAGGGAACCCAATGCTTATGCATGATGGTCAGTCATCGAAGATCTCTGTGATCTCTGTGTCCTCTGTGGTGAACAAGACAGGAACCAGATATGAGTAAACGTATTCTTGTATTGCCGGGTGACGGCATCGGCCCGGAGATCGTGGCCGAGGCGGTCAAGGTGTTGGACAAGCTGGCGGGCGAGGGTCTGGACGTCGAGCTGGACGAGGGTCTGGTGGGCGGTGCCGCCATCGATGCCACTGGGGTACCTCTGCCTGATACCACCTTACAGATGGCCAAAGAGGCAGACGCCATCCTGCTCGGCGCGGTGGGCGGTCCCAAGTGGGAGTCGCTGGACATCTCGGTGCGCCCGGAGAAGGGCCTGCTGGGGCTCCGTTCCGGGCTGGGGCTGTTCTCCAACCTGCG
>CAZVIG010000155.1:4358-5672 GCA_964627395.1 uncultured Sedimenticola sp. | reverse complement strand
TGGGCTGCGGCATGATCCACCCCGAGGTGATGCGCCATGTCGGCATCGACAGCGAACGCTACACCGGCTATGCCTTCGGCATGGGCGTTGAGCGGTTGGCCATGCTGCGCTACGGGGTCAACGACCTGCGGCTGTTCTTCGAGAACGACCTGCGGTTCCTGCGGCAGTTCGCTTGATTCGACTACCACAGAGGACACAGAGCGCACAGAGTTCTCGTTGCTTGATAATGTCGTTGTCGATGCATGACTTGCGGCGCGATGGCGCATTCTTCTAGGAGACACCGCAAGCATGCCTTTTGTCTCTGTGTTCTCTGTGCGCTCTGTGGTGAAAATCTTGACTGGGAAATGACCGATGAGATTCAGTGAAGCCTGGTTGCGTGAGTGGGTGGACCCGGATATCACCACCGAGGAGCTGGCGGATCAGCTCAGCATGGCGGGGCTGGAGGTGGATTCGGTGGAGCCCGCCGCGCCCGCGTTCAGCGGGGTGGTGGTGGGCGAGGTGCTGGCCTGCGAGAAGCATCCGGACGCCGACAAGCTCAACGTCTGCCAGGTGAAGGTCGGCGAGGGCGAGCCGCTGCAGATCGTGTGCGGCGCGCGCAACGTGGCCGCCGGCCAGAAGGTGCCGGTGGCGACCATCGGTGCGCGCCTGCCGGGCGACTTCAAGATCAAGAAGACCAAGCTGCGGGGCGTGCTCTCGCAGGGCATGATCTGCTCCGCCGCCGAGCTGGGTCTGGCGGAATCCAGCGAGGGCATCCTGGTGCTGCCGGAGGACGCTCCGGTGGGCGAGGACATCCGCCGCTACCTGGAGCTGGACGACGCCTGCATCGAGGTGGATCTCACCCCCGATCGCGGCGACTGCCTGAGCGTGGCCGGCATCGCGCGCGAGGTGGCAGTGATCAACCGCGCGCCGCTGCGCGGGGAGAGCATCGAGCCGGTCAATCCCGACCTCACCGAGACCTGGCCGGTGGAGCTGAGCGCCCCCGAGGCCTGCCCGCGCTATGTCTGCCGGGTGATCCGCGGCATCGATCCCGATGCCGAGACGCCCGCCTGGATGGTGGAACGCCTGCGCCGCAGCGGGGTGCGCGCCATCTCGCCGGTGGTGGACGTGACCAACTATGTGATGCTGGAGCTGGGCCAGCCGATGCACGGCTTCGATCTGGACCGGCTGGAGGGCGCGGTGCAGGTGCGCATGGCGCGCGAGGGCGAGTCCCTGGTGCTGCTCGACAGCAGCGAGATCACGCTGCGCGAGGACACCCTGGTGATCGCGGACGGGCGCGGCCCGCTGGCGCTGGCCGGCATCATGGGCGGCGAGGCC
>CAZVIG010000155.1:3889-4348 GCA_964627395.1 uncultured Sedimenticola sp. | reverse complement strand
ATCTGCCCCAGCGCCGGCCGATCGCGCTGCGACGGGAGCGGATTCCGCGCATCCTCGGGATCGAACTCGAGGACGCCGAGGTGAAGGACATCCTGGAGCGGCTGGGGTTGCAGGTGTCCATCGTGGACGGCGGCTGGGAGGCCACGCCCCCCAGCGCGCGCTTCGATCTGGAGATCGAGGTGGACCTCATCGAAGAGCTTGGACGCATCCATGGCTATGCGCGGATCCCGGCCAGCCTGCGCGCCGCGCCGGTCACCATCCAGGCGCCGCCCGAGGCGGCCTTCCGCCTGGACCGGGCGCGCGACCTGCTGGTGGACCGCGACTACCACGAGGTGATCACCTACAGCTTCATCAGTCCCGAGATGGCGGCCCGGGTCACCCCCGACATCGCCCCGGTGCGCCTGGCCAACCCCATCTCCGCCGACATGTCGGTGATGCGCGCCAGCATCTGGCCCGGCC
>CAZVIG010000155.1:0-3879 GCA_964627395.1 uncultured Sedimenticola sp. | reverse complement strand
GCCCGGCCTGCTGAGCACCGCCCAGCACAACCTGGCGCGGCAGCAGGAGCGGGTGCGGATCTTCGAGAGCGGGCTCACCTTCGAGCGCATCGCCGGCGAGATCGCCCAGCGCCCGCGCTTGGCCGGGCTGGTCTGCGGCCCGTTGCTGGACACCCAGTGGGGTGCTGCGACGCGCAAGGTGGACTTCTACGATCTCAAGGGCGACCTCGAGGCCCTGCTGGGCCTGGGCGGAGCCGGCGACCGCTTCGCCTTCGTGGCGGGCGAGCATCCGGCGTTGCATCCCGGCCAGACCGCGCGGGTGCTGTGCGACGGCCAGGCCATCGGCTGGATCGGGGCCCTGCATCCCCGGCTGCAGCAGGAACTGGATCTGCCCACCTGCTACCTGTTCGAGCTGTCGCTGCAGGAACTTGCCGCGGGACGGCTGCCGGCCTTCGCGCCGTTGTCCAAATACCCCTCCATTCGCAGGGACTTCGCGGTGGTGGTGGACGAGACGGTCGCCTGGGCCGATCTGCTGGGCGCTGCGCGGCGTGCCGCGCCACCGGTGGTGCGCGACATCCAGCTCTTCGACGTCTATACCGGGGAGAATGTAGAAGCGGGTCGAAAAAGCCTCGCTTTGAGCTTGATTTTACAGGACTCTTCGCACACTCTTACAGATCAGGAAGTCGAGGAGGCCGGGGCCGCCGTGCTGCAGGCGCTGGCCAGTGAATTTTCCGCTACCCTCAGAGACTAGGTTGAGACGCTATGGCATTGACCAAGGCCGACATGGCAGAACATCTGTTCGAGGAACTGGGGCTGAACAAGCGTGAAGCCAAGGAAATGGTGGAGATGTTCTTCGAGGAAATCCGCCAGGCTCTGGAAGACGGCCGTCAGGTGAAGCTTTCGGGCTTCGGCAACTTCGACCTGCGCGAGAAGCGTCAGCGGCCCGGACGCAACCCCAAGACCGGCGAGGAGATCCCCATCTCCGCGCGCCGCGTGGTGACCTTCCGCCCCGGCCAGAAGCTCAAGGCCCGGGTCGAGGCCTATACCGCCAGCCAGGCGGAGAACGATACCGAACAGCAGACCGGCTGAGGACTGAATCATGCTCGACCCCGAGAGCAGTCGCCTGGAGCTTCCGCCCATCCCGGGCAAGCGCTATTTCACCATCGGGGAGGTCTCCGAGCTGTGCCAGGTGAAACCTCATGTGCTGCGCTACTGGGAGCAGGAATTCCCGCAACTCAAGCCGGTGAAGCGGCGCGGCAACCGCCGCTACTACCAGCGCCACGACGTGGAGCTGATCCGGCGCATCCGCAGTCTGCTCTACGAACAGGGCTTCACCATCGGTGGCGCGCGTCAGCGACTGGAAGGCGGGGACGAGGGTGCCTCGGAGGGACGGTCCGCCGACCCGGGGGTGATCCGCGAGCTGCGCGAGGAGCTGGAGGACATCCTGCGCCTGCTGGAGACCTGAACCGGCTCCGTTCGCATTGACAAAAGCCGCCGGCCTCACTAGCATGCGGGCCTCTTTTCGGAGCGTAGCGCAGCCTGGTAGCGCACCACAATGGGGTTGTGGGGGTCGGGAGTTCGAATCTCCCCGCTCCGACCAGACATCCGCCGCGGCACCCTGGCCGCGGCCCTGAAAGGCCCCGCGCGAGCGGGGCCTTCGCGTTTCAGGAGACTGCGACTGCATGCCCGAGGGTCCCGAGATCAGGCGTACCGCCGACCGCCTCGCCGAGGCCCTGGTGGGGCGATCCCTGCAGCGGGTGGCGTTCCGGCCGCCGGCGCCGGCGGGCAGCGAAGGGCGGCTCGGGGGTGCGCGGGTGGTATCGGTGAAAGCCCGCTCCAAGGCCCTGCTGACCGGTTTCGACAACGGGCTCACCCTCTACAGCCACAACCAGCTCTATGGGCGCTGGGAGATCCATGCGGGCCCGACGCTGCCGCCGTCGCGCCGCCAGGTGCGGGTGGTGCTGCAGGTGCGCGACCGCTTGGCGGTGCTCTACAGCGCCACCGAGATCGCGTTGCTGGACGAGGCGGGGCTGCGCGACCATCCCTATCTGTCCAGCCTGGGGCCGGAGCTGCTGGAGGAGACGACCGACGAGGCGTTGGTGCTGGCACGGCTCTCGGACGAGCGCTGGCGTCACCGCGCCCTGATGGGGCTGCTGCAGGACCAGAAGGTGCTGGCGGGGATGGGGAACTACCTGTGCTGCGAGGCGCTGCATCTGGCGGGGGTGCATCCGCGACAGCGCCCGGCCGACCTCCCGCCGCAGCGGTTGCGGCGTCTGGCTGGGGCCTGTCTGGCGCTCACCCGGCAGTCCTACGCCTCCGGCGGGATCACCAACGAGCTGCAGCGGGCCGAGGCGCTGGCGCGCCAGGGGGCGGATTTCGAGGAACGGCGTTTCCTGGTGTATCGGCGGGCGGGGCGGCCCTGCTACGGCTGCGGGATACCCATCGTGAAGGCGCGCATCGGCGGGCAGCCGGCGTTCTTCTGTCCCCGCTGCCAGAAAGAAAGATCCCGGCCGGATGGCCGGGATCGGTGACGGGGCGACGTCGGCTCAGGCGACGGCCGTCTGGATGGTATGCAGCTTGAGCGCGTGCAGCCCCTTGGGTCCCTCCTCCACCTCGAACTCGACCCGCTGGCCCTCTTTCAGCGTCCGGTAGCCGTCCATCTCGATGGCGCTGAAGTGGACGAACACGTCCTGATCGCCATCGTCCGGCGTCACGAAGCCGTAACCCTTTGCATTGTTGAACCACTTGACTACACCAGTGACCATCGTCGTTCCTCCCGTGGGGTATTGCTGCTGCGATGTGCGGGACGGCGGATCGTTGTTGTTGTGGAACCGCCGCCTCGGGCTCACATCGTGGATCGAGTATAGTCCCTGAACGCCGCGGGTCAAACAAGTGACTGTATTTTCAAAAGATTTAGAAATACTAATGTACTTATGCGGGTTGCCGGCCCTGCGCCAATGCCCTTGAAAACATCCGTTTGCAACCCACCCTCCATGGTTCAGAATAGATGCCGGGAAAGGTGCATCCGAAAGCAGGTTCCAGAGTCATGAGCAGCCAAGACGATCAGATCCCCGACGACGGCGGGCTGGCGGTCGAGCCGGCGAAGCCGAAGCTCAAACGTCCGCCCATGTACAAGGTGATTCTGCTGAACGACGACTACACTCCCATGGAGTTCGTGGTGCATGTGCTGGAGCACTTCTTCCACATGGACCGCGAGAAGGCCACCCGGGTGATGCTGCATGTGCACACCCGCGGGGTAGGGGTGTGCGGCGTGTTCACCCGCGAGATCGCCGAGACCAAGGTGAACCAGGTGAACGAATTCTCCCGTGCCAACCAGCATCCGCTGCTGTGCGACATGGAGGAGGCCTGAGGGCGGCGCCAGCCCCGAACGGCGGGATATTTCCCGCCCTCACGCCGGTCTTACCGGAAACGAGAGCGCAAGACGACGACAGGTGTCACGACCATGCTGAGCAAGGAACTCGAATTCACCCTCAACCAGGCCTTCCGCGAGGCCCGGGAGCACCAGCATGAGTTCATGACCATCGAACACCTGCTGCTGGCGCTGCTGGACAACCCCACCGCGGCCGAGGTGCTGCGCGCCTGCGCCGCCGATATTCCCACCCTGCGCAAGGATCTGGTGGAGTTCCTCGAGGAGACCACCCCGCGCATCCCGCCCGAGGAAGAGCGCGAGACCCAGCCCACGCTCGGCTTCCAGCGGGTGCTGCAGCGGGCGGTGTTCCACGTCCAGTCCTCCGAGAAGACCGAGGTGAGCGGTGCCAACGTGCTGGTCGCCATCTTCAGCGAACAGGACTCCCAGGCGGTGTATTTCCTGGAAAAGCAGGGGATCACCCGTCTGGACGTGGTCAACTACATCTCGCACGGCATCTCCAAGGTCTCCAG
>CAZVIG010000154.1:0-5676 GCA_964627395.1 uncultured Sedimenticola sp. | reverse complement strand
GCTGCCGTCGCTGTGGGAGCGGCTTCGGCCGCGACCGAAGGCTGTCGGGCCTGAAGGCCCTCGCACAGTGGGAGACTGCTGCCGTCGCTGTGGGAGCGGCTTCGGCCGCGACCGAAGGCTGTCGGGCCTGAAAGACTTCCCACAGCGGGAAATCACCGCCATCCCTGTGGGAGCGGCCTCAGCCGCGACCGAAGGTTGTCGGGCCTGAAGGCCCTCCCACAGGGGACAGTGGAACCCCGGCACAGGCCGGGCTGGGTGTGCGGTGGCGCTTGCGGCTTCATAATTCATGGTTCCGATGCCTCCCGGGCCTCCGCCGCCACGCCGTCGTCCAGCCCCTCCCGGTCCACCGAGGTGACCACCCGTTCCCCCTCGGACAGGCCGTCGAGGATCTCGGTATAGTCCCAGTTGGCCACGCCGGTCTTCACCCGGCGCCGGTGGAGCCGTCCGTCCTCGCCCAGGACGTACACCTGCTGCCCCTCCAGCAGCGCCTCGCTGGGGATGCGCAGGGTGTCGCGGCGCACCGCCAGGATGATCTCCACGTCCGCCGAATAGCCGGCCAGCAGGTCGGGGATGTCGGCGGGGTCGGTGAAGGCGACCTCCACCTCGACGGTGCGGGCCTGTTTCTCGCGGTCCTCCACGAAATCGGCCACCCGCCGCACCCGGCCGGCGAAGCGGCGGTCGCCGAAGGCGTCCAGGGTGAGGCGCGCGGTCTGGCCCACCGCCACCCCGGCCACGTCCACCTCGTCGATGGGCGCGCTGACGTAGAAGCAGCCGTCGTCCACCAGGTCCACCGCCGGCGGCGTGGCCACCCCCACCGGCGAGGGAGTGACGTACTCGGAGAGTTCGCCGTTGATCTGCGCCACCACGCCGTCGAAGGGGGCGGTGAGGCGGGTCTTGGCCAGTTGCGCCTCGGCCACCCCGATGCGCGAGCGCGCCACCGAGGCCTGGACGCTGGCCGCCTCGCAGGCGGCGCGCGCGGCGCGTGCCTTGGCGTCCGCCTGATCGGCCTTCTCCTCGGACACCAGTTTGCGCCGCCGCAGGGTGCGCAGACGCCGCGCCTCGCGTTCCGCCTGGCCCGCCTCGATGCAGCGCGCCCGGGCGGTGGCGCGCGCGGCCTCCGCCTCCTGGCGCGCCAGGTCGAGCCGGGCGCGCAGATCGTCGTTCCACAGCTCCAGCAGCAGTTGTCCCTGCTTCACCTTCTGACCCTCCTTCACCGGCAGGCGCGCGATCTGGCCGCCCAGGCTGGGGGAGAGCCCGGCGCGCCGGCAGGCCTTGACGGTGCCGGCCCGGGTGTTGGCCACGGTGCGCTCCACCCGGCCGCGTTCCACGGTCGCCACGCTCACTGCGATCGGCTGCGGCTGGGCACGCCACCACAGCCAGGTCCCGAGGGCAGCGAGGACCAGCAGCAGTGTCAGCAGGCGCAGGGGATGTTTCATGGCGTTCTCCAGGGACGCTTCCAGTATAATGCCGCGCTTCCTTCGGTAACGGACAGCTTCAGGGGCGAGACATGGCGCATTCCGGCATCAAGAAGGTGGTCCTGGCCTATTCCGGCGGCCTGGACACCTCGATCATTCTGAAATGGCTGCAGGACGTGTACGACTGCGAGGTGGTCACCTTCACCGCCGACATCGGCCAGGGCGAGGAGGTGGAGCCGGCGCGCGCCAAGGCGGAGTCGATGGGCATCCGCGAGATCTACATCGAGGATCTGCGCGAGGAATTCGCACGCGACTTCGTCTATCCGATGTTCCGTGCCAACGCGGTGTACGAGGGCGAGTACCTGCTGGGCACCTCCATCGCGCGCCCGCTGATCGCCAAGCGCCTGGTGGAGATCGCCGCCGAGACCGGCGCGGACGCCATCTCCCACGGCGCCACCGGCAAGGGCAACGATCAGGTGCGCTTCGAGCTGGGGGCCTATGCGCTCAACCCCGATATAAAGGTGATCGCCCCCTGGCGCGAGTGGGACCTGCTCTCGCGCGAGAAGCTGATGAAATACGCCGAGGAACACGGCATCCCCATCGACTACGCCAAGCAGGGCAAGAAGTCGCCCTATTCCATGGACGCCAACCTGCTGCACATCTCCTACGAGGGCGGCATCCTGGAGGACCCCTGGGCCGAGCCCGAGGAGGGCATGTGGCGCTGGACCGTGGCGCCGGAGCGGGCGCCCGACGAGCCCACCTATCTGGTGCTGGGCTTCGAGCGCGGCGACATCGTCTCCATCGACGGCGAGCGCATGAGCCCGGCGCAGGTGATGGAACACCTCAATCGGGTGGCCGGCGCGAACGGCGTGGGGCGCGACGACATCGTGGAGAACCGCTATGTGGGCATGAAGTCGCGCGGCTGCTACGAGACCCCCGCCGGCACCGTGATGCTCAAGGCGCACCGCGCCATGGAATCGCTGACTCTGGACCGCGAGGCGGCGCATCTCAAGGACGAGCTGATGCCCAAGTACGCCACCATGATCTACAACGGCTACTGGTGGAGTCCGGAGCGCGAGGCCCTGCAGGCGCTGATCGACCAGACCCAGGAGACGGTCAACGGCGAGGTGCGGGTCAAGCTCTACAAGGGCAACGTCACGGTGGTGGGGCGCCGCTCCGAGAGCGACAGCCTGTTCGACGAGTCCATCGCTACTTTCGAAGACGACGCCGGGGCCTACGACCAGAAAGACGCCGCGGGCTTCATCAAGCTCAACGCCCTGCGTCTTCGCGTGGGCGCACGTCGCCGCCGGTCCTAATCAACTGGACAGGAAGGTCGGAACGGTCCGGCCCTCCGCCCGCTACCCAGGAGACCTTATGCACCGCATCATCTTCCTGCTGCTCGTCATGATCGCCGGCCAGGCCCTGGCCGAGGCCAAGGCGCCGCCGTTGCGCCAGACCTATACGCCTCGCGAGGTGGCGCCCGGGACCTATGTGATTCATGGTCCGCGCGCCCTTCCCAACTCCGAGAACCAGGGGTTCATGAACAATCCTGCCTTCGTCGTCACGCCGGCTGGCGTGGTGGTGATCGACCCGGGCGGCACCGTGCAGGCGGGCGAGATGGTGCTGGCACAGATCCGCAGCGTCACCGACCGCCCGGTGATCGCAGTCTTCGACACCCATGTGCACGGCGACCACTGGCTCGGTAACCAGGCCATCGCGGAGGCCTTTCCGGCGGCGGTCCGCTATGCCCATCCGCGCGCCATCGAACGCATCCAGGCGGGCGCGGGCGCCGAATGGTTGGACCTGATGGCACGTCTCACCGAGGGTGCCAGCGCCGGCACCCGGGTGGTGCCGCCGGAGCGCCCCCTGGACGAAGGGGACGTGGTCGAGCTGGGTGGGCTCCATTTCCGGATCATGCATGGCGGTCGGGCCCACACCGATACGGACATCATGATTCTGGTGCCCGAGAAGCGCCTGATCTTCCTGGGCGACAACGCCGGCAACGGCCGCGTATTGCGCCTGCAGGGCAGCTTCCGCGGCAACATCGCCGAGCTGGAACGGGCGCTGGCCAGCGGTGCGGAAGTCTTCGTGCCCGGCCATGGGCCCACCGGCGGTTCCGAAGTGGCGACGCGATATCGGGACTTTCTGCAGACCCTCTATGAAACGGTGCGGCAGGGCTACGAAGCAGGCAAGGCCGATTTCGAGATCCGCCCCGGACTCCTGCCCAGGTTGAAGCCATGGCAGCACTGGGCGGGCTTCGAGCACGAGCTGGGCGGCTTGCTCAGCGCCGCCTTCCTGGAGGCCGAGGCGGCCGATTTCGAATAGTCGTGAACGATCGGCCCCGTATCGGCGTCAGCGCCTGCCTGTTGGGCGAGGCGGTGCGCTACGACGGCGGTCACAAGGCCGCGCCGGGGCTGGTCGCGGCGCTGCGCGCCTTCGCCGAGCTGGTGCCGCTGTGCCCCGAGGCGGGCGCCGGGCTGGGGGTGCCGCGTCCGCCCGTGGATCTGCACTGGGTGGACGGCGAGGTGCGCATGCGCGGCGTGGAGGATCCCGGCTGGGATCCCACCGATGCGGTGCAGGACTGGATCGCGGCGCAGGCGCCCTTGCTGGCCGGTCTGCACGGCGCGGTGCTCAAGGCGCGCTCGCCGAGCTGCGGCATCGGCACCACCCCCCTGCATCTGCCAGACGGCGGCGAGCGCCTCGCCAGCGGCCTGTTCGCCGCCCATCTGGCCGAATGCCGGCCGCGCCTGCCGCTGGCGGACGAGGAGGCCCTGTCCGATCATGCCGCGCTGGCCGATTTTCGTGAGCGGGTGCTGGCCTGCTGGCGGGGTGCCGCATGAGCGCGCCGCTGGATTTCGGCCTGATCGTGATCGGCGACGAGATCCTTGCCGGACGCCGCCGCGACCGCCACTTCGAGGGCATCGGCGGCCTGGTGCGGGTGCACGGCCACCGCCTGGCCTGGTTGCGCATCCTGCCGGACGATCCCGATTACCTCACCGCCGAGCTGCGCCGCACCCTGGGCGAGGGCATCCCGGTGTTCAGTTGCGGCGGCATCGGCGCTACCCCGGACGACCATACCCGCGCCTGTGCCGCGGCCGCCGCGGGCGTTCCCCTGGAGCGCCATCCCGAGGCGGCGGCCATCATCGAGGACCGCTTCGGCGAGCAGGCCCATCCGCACCGCATCCGCATGGCCGACCTGCCGCAAGGGGCCGAGCTGATCCCCAATCCGGTCAACCGTATGCCCGGCTTCAGTTTCCGCGAGCATCACTTCCTGCCCGGCTTCCCCGACATGGCCCACCCGATGGCGGAATGGGTGCTGAAACACCGCTATCCCCGGGGCGAACCCCAGCGCCAGCGCTCGGTCTGGGTGCTGGATACCAACGAGACCGAGCTGATGCCGCTGATGGAGGCGCTGGGCCGGCGCTTTCCCGATCACAAGCTGTTCAGCCTGCCGCGTCTCGATCCACCGCGCCGGGTGGAGCTGGGCTACCGCGGCGGCGAGGAGATCGAGGTCCCTTTCCAGGCCCTGCTGGAGGCGCTGCAGGCCGGCGGCTTTCGCTGGCAGGACGCCGATCGCTGAAAAGACGGTTCAAGAAACCCCGCGCTCTGCCGATCAGGTCAGCAGAAGGGCGCCCCGAAACGCGCCCGGATGCCTCCCATGCCGACCGACCTGGACAAGATCCACCACGAACGCGAACAGCTCCTGCACCTGCACGAACAGGTATTGGCGCGTGCGGTGGCGGTGGTGCGGGGGCAGGCCCCGCCCCCATGCGAGACGGCGTTGGATCTGTCGCATCATCTGGCCCAGGAGCTGGAGGCGGCGCATGCGCAGCTCGAACGCCAGGAGGCGCGGATCACCGAGCTGAGGCAGCAGCTCGTGGATCTGGAGGAACTGAAGGTCCAGTACCGGGTGCTCGAGGAGACCAACGAACGCCTGATGCGCCAGTTGCTGCACATGGACGACGACCTGGCGGAACGCGCCGAGCTGCAGCAGATCATCGACATGCAGAAGGACGCCCTGGAGAAGGGCGCGCGGCGCATCCATGAGTTGGAAGAGCGCAATCGCGTGCTGCAGCACAACATCGAGGTGCTGGAACGGGAAAACGAACTGGCGCGCGAGCGGGTGTTCCGTCTCCAGGAGCAGATGCATCCCCTGATCGACGTCCAGGAGCAGAATCGCCACGAGATCAACCGCCTGCGGGCGCAACTGCGCCAGAAGGAGGTGGCGGTGCTGCAGGCGAACGAGGCCTACGAGGCGCTG
>CAZVIG010000153.1:0-5686 GCA_964627395.1 uncultured Sedimenticola sp. | reverse complement strand
CCCCACAAATGGGGAGCGGCACCGGTGCTCCCCTGTGGATAGCACATGCGCGGCGTTCTGCATCCGGCGCGCGGCCTTTTCTTGAGCTGGAACAACTGACGCCGGCAACTCCCTTCCCGGTCGGGGGGTGAAAAGGCGCCGGGGCTTCGGCGAGAATAGGCCATCGTTTGCCAACCGAGCGGATTGCGCCATGCTGAACAGCCCCAACCCCACCGAACTCAATCTGCACCGCCTGTCGCGGGTGCTGGAGATCAGTTTCGACGACGGCAGCAACTTCAAGCTGCCGGCGGAATACCTGCGGGTCTACTCCCCCTCGGCCGAGGTGGCCGGGCACGGCCCCGGCCAGCGCAAGGTCCCCCTGGGCAAGGAGAACGTCGGTATCGACCGCCTCGAACCGGTGGGCAACTACGCGATCCAGATCGTGTTCGACGACGGCCACGACACCGGCATCTATTCCTGGGAAACCCTGTACAATCTGGGGAAACACTACGACGACCTCTGGGCGGCCTACCTGGAGGAACTGAAGGAGAAGGGCTACACCCGCAAGGAGCCCGCCTCCTGAGCGGGCGGCGCAGGCCTCCCCTCCCCCGGCCGCCCCAACCGACCGGACCGAGACGATGAGCGAGCAGGACACCACCCATTTCGGCTTCCGCCAGGTGCCGAAGGAGCAGAAGGCGCGCCTGGTGCGCGGGGTCTTCGACTCGGTGGCCGAGAAGTACGACATCATGAACGACCTGATGTCGTTCGGCGTGCACCGGCTGTGGAAGCGCTTCGCCATCGAGCTGGCAGGGGTGCGGCCGGGCCAGACGGTGCTCGACCTGGCCTCCGGCACCGGCGACCTGGCCGACCGCTTCGCAGGCCTGGTGGGCCCCGAGGGGCTGGTGGTGATGTCCGACATCAACCCCAGCATGCTCTCGGTGGGACGCGACCGCATGCTCGACCGCGGCCACCTGGGCAACATGGCCTGGGCCCTGATCGACGCCGAGCGCCTGCCCATCGCGGATGGCCGCGTGGATCTCGTCACCATCGCCTTCGGGCTGCGCAACGTCACCGACAAGGAGGCCGCGCTGGCCGAGATGTACCGGGTGCTGCGCCCGGGCGGCCGCGCCCTGGTGTTGGAGTTCTCCAAGCCGCGCAGCAAACCCCTGGAGAAGCTCTACGATCTCTACTCCTTCGGCGTGCTGCCGCGCATGGGCCGACTGGTGGCCAACGACGCCGAGAGCTACCGCTACCTGGCCGAGTCGATCCGCATGCACCCCGACCAGGAGACCCTGAAGGGAATGATGGAGGCCGCGGGCTTCGAACGCTGCGACGTGCACAACCTCACCGGTGGCATCGTCGCGGTGCATCGGGGATTCAAATTGTGAGCGGCCCGTTGCGGGCCCCCGGGCGTTGAACCCATCATGAGCATCCGCGACCTCGCCCTCGCCGCCATCGAGACCCTGATAAACGAACTGCTCGCCATGGACCCGCAGGCGATGCAGCGGCTGGCCGCCTGGCACGGCCGGGTGATCGCCATCGCCCTGCGCGGCACCGGGCTGACCCTCTATTTCGTGCCCGAGGCGGACGGCCGGCTGCAGCTCCTGGGCCGCTACGAGGGCGAGCCCGATGCGCTGATCGAGGGCAGCCCCATCGACCTGATGCGCGCCTCCGACAAGGAGCAGGGCGTCGCCCAGTTGTTCGCCGGCCATGTGCGCATCGAGGGCGACACCGAGCTGGCGCACCGCTTCAGCGAGGTGCTGGGCGGGCTGGATATCGACTGGGAGGAGCAGCTCTCCCACTATGTGGGCGACGTGGTGGCGCACGAGGCGGCGCGCCTGGCGCGCGCCGGCCGCGAGCAGGGCGGACGCACCCTGCGCCTGCTCGGGCGGGATCTCTCCGAATACCTCACCGAGGAGGCGCGGCTGCTGCCCCATCCCGAAGAGATCGCCGAATGGGTGCGCGCGGTGGAGGACACCCGCGACGACGTGGAGCGCCTGGCCGCGCGCATCGCCCTGCTGGAAGACGCACGCCGGGACCCGGACGCATGATCCCGGTGCGCGAAGGGCTGCGCGTGGCGCACATCGCCTGGGTACTGGCGCGCCACGGCCTGGACGAGATCCTGCTCGCCACCCATCTGTTCCGCCCGATCCGCTTTCTGCGCTATCTCTCCCCCTTCTACTGGGGCAGCCTGGGGCGGCGCCCGCCGCGCGGGGTGCGCATCCGCCGCGCCCTGGAGGACCTGGGGCCCATCTACGTCAAGTTCGGGCAGATCCTCTCCACCCGCCGCGACCTGCTGCCGGACGACATCGCCGAGGAGCTGGCCAGGCTCCAGGACCGGGTGCCCCCCTTCCCCGGCGAGCAGGCCCGCGCCATCGTGGAGAAGGCCCTGGGCGCCCCGGTGGGCGAGCTGTTCGCCGAATTCGAGGTGACCCCGCTGGCCTCCGCCTCGGTGGCCCAGGTGCATGCGGCGCGCCTGCACGACGGCACCGAGGTGGTGGTGAAGGTGCTGCGCCCCGGCGTGGAGAAGGTGATCGACCGCGACGTGGCCCTGCTCTACACCATCGCGCGCATGGCGCGGCGCTACTCGCGCGAGGCGCGGCGGCTGCGCCCGGTGGAGGTGGTGGAGGAGTACGACCACACCATCCACGACGAGCTGGACCTGATGCGCGAGGCGGCCAACTGCAGCCAGCTACGACGCAACTTCGAGGGCTCGGAGATGCTGATCGTGCCCCAGGTGTACTGGGACTACACCCGGCGCGAGGTGATGGTGCAGGAGCGGGTGTACGGCATCCCGGTGGACCGGGTGGAAGACCTGAAGCGCGCCGGGGTGGACATGCGGCTGCTCGGCGAGCGCGGCGTGGAGATCTTCTTCACCCAGGTGTTCCGCGACAACTTCTTCCATGCCGACATGCACCCGGGCAACATCTTCGTCACCCCGGACGGGCGCTACATCAGCGTGGACTTCGGCATCATGGGCACCCTCACTACCGAGGACCAGCGCTACCTGGCGGAGAACCTGCTCGCCTTCTTCCACCGCGACTACCGGCGCGTGGCGGAGCTGCACGTGGAATCGGGCTGGGTGCCCAAACATACCCGGGTGGAGGAGTTCGAGGCGGCGATCCGCACCGTGAGCGAGCCGATCTGGGAGAAGCCCATCGCCGAGATCTCCTTCGGCCAATTCCTGCTGCGCCTGTTCCAGACCGCGCGCCGCTTCGACATGGAGATCCAGCCGCAACTGGTGCTGCTGCAGAAGACCCTGCTCAACATCGAGGGGCTGGGACGCATGCTCTACCCCGAGCTGGACCTGTGGAGCACCGCCAAGCCCTTCATGGAACGCTGGATGGCGCAACAGGTGGGCCCGCGCGCCTTCGCGCGCCGCGTGAAGGAGTCGCTGCCGCAGCTCTCCGAGGAGCTGCCCGAGGTGCCGCACCTGGCCTACAAGGTGCTGAAGAAGGCCAGCGAGGGGGAGCTGGAGATCCGCTGGCGATCCGAGGAACTGACCCGCCTGCGCCGCGAGCTGCGCGCCGGGCAGCGCGACACCCGCGAGGCGATCGCCGGCGGCAGCCTGCTGCTGGGCGGCCTGCTGCTCAACCTCGGCAGCGCCCCCCTGCTGCCGCTGCTGGACAACCCCACCCTGGCGCTGATCTTCGGCGGCACCGGTCTGGCGCTGCTCGCACGGGTGCTATTGCGCCGCTGATTCGAAGGTGGCTCATCAGCGGCGGGGGATCTTGTTCACCTCTTCCACCTCCACCCGCTCGATCTTCTTCAGCGGGACATAGGCGACCACCTTGCCCCTGGACATCAGCTGCTCCACCAGGGCGTCGCCGTCCACCACCGCGATCAGCACCCCCTCGCGCACCGGGTCGCCCTTGGGCCAGATGCGCACCTTGCGTCCCAGCAGATCGCCCAGGTCGGCGACGCCGGCGGGGACGAAGCGGCGCTGCAGGCGGTAGCCGCGCGGGGCGGGCGGCGGGGGCAGCTCGGCGGCAGTCTCGCCCGGCAGTTCCTCGGCGAGGCGCTGCGGGTCGATGTGCAGCTCCAGCGGTTGCACCGCCTGGCCGTTGATGGTGAGCCGCAGGCCCAGCGTCTCCACCAGCCGTTCCGGTTCGGTGGTGGCCAGGCGGAGCATGGGCAGGGGTTCCGCCGGATGGACGCTGAGCCGCAGCTCGCCCCAGTTCCGGCTGTAGTCGTCCAGCGCCTGCTGCAGGCGCTCGCCCAGGGTGAGCCCGGCCGCCGCCTGCCGGCGGTGCGCCTCGGCAATCTGCGCCTCCACGAAGGCCTCCGGGCTGAGCTGGCGCTGCTGCGCGCAGTAGGCCACCCAGCGGCGCGCGAACTGGGGGTTCAGGTCCACCGCCAGTTCCGCCTGCACCAGGCGCACCCGGGAGAGGCGCCGCGCCTCGATGTCCTCGGGCACGATGTCGCCCAGGGTCAGCGCCATCTCCAGACGCTCGACGCCCTGCAGCTCGACCTCCATCTCCAGGTCCAGGGTCTCGTGCTCGCGGTCGAAGCGGTAGCCGGCATCGACGTCGGCCTCCAGGAACTTCAGGCCCATGGCGCGGAACTGCTGCAGACTGACGGCGCCGGGGGTACAGGTCTCGCCCGCCGGCTGCACCGCGCCCGGCGGGCGGAGGTGCGCGATGAGGGCGTCGTCCAGGGGCAGACGGATGCCCTCGGCCTGCAGGAAGAGCTGGTCGGGACGCCGCTGTGCCTTGCCGAGCAGGGCGTCCAGGTCCAGAAAATAGCTCAGGTCGCCGGTGCGGATGCGTACCTGCTCGACGGTGATCGGCTCCTTCAGGCCGTGCGGCTCGATCACCACCCCTTTGACGCTGGCGCTGCCGTCGAAATGGGTGTCGATGTCGCGGTATTGGATGCGCGCGCGGTCGGCGAGGTCGGTGATCAGATTGTCCACCGCCAGCTTCACCCGCAGGTGCATCAGGCCCTTGAGCCCGAGCACCATGGCCGTTGCCAGGAGCACGGCCAGGAGGAGATATCGCTTGTGTCTGGGTCGCACTGTGCTTCCTTGTGTCGCTGTGTCCGGGGCGCTCAGGGGCGGACCAGGGCCTGCTCCACCTCGTCGCGCTTGTCCCGCCCTTCCAGGGCCTCGATCAGTTCCAGGGCGAAGTCCATGGCGGTGCCGGGGCCGCGCGAGGTGATCACGCTGCCGTCGCGCACCACCGGGCGGTCCAGCACCTGGATGGAGGGCTGTTCCGCGGCCTGCAGCACCCCGGGATAGGAGGTCGCCTGGCGGCCGTCCAGCAGGCCGGCGCTGGCCAGCACCTTGGGGGCGGCGCAGATGGCAGCGGTAAAGCGGCCCTGCTCCGCCATCCGGCGCAGCAGGCGCTGGATGCGTGGATCGTCATTGAGGTGGTCGGCGCCTGGCAGGCCGCCGGGCAGGACGATCATGTCGAAGTCCTGGTCGGCCACCTCGTCGAGGGTGGTGTCGGGCATCAGCACGGTGCCGCGGCTACAGCGCACCAGCCCCTCCTCGAGGCCGGCGGTGACCACCTCCACGCCGGCGCGGCGCAACAGGTCGATGACGGTTACGGCTTCGAGCTCTTCGCAACCTGGGGCAAGGGGAACGAGGACGCGTGCCATGTCTCGGGACTCCTCTGGTAGGCGATGATGTGCGAAACCGGGCGCAGCTCCACCCCCTGGCGGCGCAGCCGCGGCAGCTCGCGGGCGAGCACCGCCAGGGTTTCGGGAT
>CAZVIG010000152.1:0-5696 GCA_964627395.1 uncultured Sedimenticola sp. | reverse complement strand
GGGCTGTACGTGCCCGGCGGCAAGGCGGCCTATCCCTCCTCGGTGCTGATGAACGCCCTGCCGGCCAAGGTCGCCGGGGTGGGCGAGCTGGTCATGGTGGTGCCCACCCCGGGCGGCGAGTTCAACGAGCTGGTGCTGGCCGCCGCCCACGAGTGCGGGGTGGACCGGGTGTTCCGCGTCGGCGGCGCCCAGGCGGTGGCGGCCCTGGCCTACGGCACCGAATCGGTGCCGGCGGTGGACAAGATCGTGGGCCCGGGCAACATCTATGTGGCCACCGCCAAGCGCACCGTGTTCGGCCAGGTGGGCATCGACATGGTGGCCGGCCCGTCCGAGATCCTGGTGATCTGCGACGGCGACACCGATCCGGAGTGGATCGCCATGGACCTGTTCTCCCAGGCCGAGCACGACGAGGACGCCCAGTCCATCCTGCTGTGTCCCGACGGCGAATTCCTGGCGCAGGTGGAGGCGGCCATCGACCGCCTGCTGCCCGGCATGCAGCGGCGCGAGATCATCGCCAGCGCGCTGCGCACCCGCGGCGCCCTGATCAAGGTGCGCGACCTGGACGAGGCGGCAGAGGTGGCCAACCACATCGCGCCCGAGCACCTGGAGCTGTCGGTGGCCGACCCGCGCGCCTATTCGGAGAAGATCCGCCACGCCGGGGCCATCTTCATGGGACGCTACACCTCCGAGCCGCTGGGCGACTACTGCGCCGGGCCCAACCATGTGCTGCCCACCTCGCGCACCGCGCGCTTCAGCTCGCCGCTGGGGGTGTACGACTTCCAGAAGCGCTCCAGCCTGATCATGGTCTCGCCGGAGGGAGCCGACACCTTGGGCCGCACCGCCTCCACCCTGGCGCGCGGCGAGGGGCTGGAGGCGCATGCGCGTTCCGCCGAATACCGTCTGAAAGACTGATGGCGGACCGCGACTCCATGTCCCACGAGATCGACGATCTGGTCGGCCGCTGGGTGAGGCCCGAGATCCGCGCCCTTTCGGCCTACCAGGTGCAGGATGCACGGGGTTTGGTCAAACTGGACGCCATGGAGAATCCCTACACCTGGCCGGATGCGCTGCGTGCGGAGTGGGCCGAGCTGTTGCGCCACACCGATGTGAACCGCTATCCCGATCCGGCGGCGCAGGCACTGAGCGCACGCCTGGCGGAGTCCATGGGCGTGCCGGAGGGCATGCGGCTGATCCTGGGCAACGGCTCGGACGAGCTGATTCAGATGATCTGCATGGCGCTGGCCGGGCCGGGTCGCTGCGTGTTGTCGGTGGACCCGGGCTTCGTCATGTACCGCATGATCGCCACCTTCTGCGGCATGCCCTATGTGGGGGTGCCGCTGCGCGCGGACGACTTCTCTCTGGACCTGCCGGCGCTGCGCCAGGCGATGGACGAGCACCAGCCGGCGGTGGTGTTCCTGGCCTATCCCAACAACCCCACGGGCAATCTGTATGCCGAGTCGGACATCCTCGAGGTCATCGAGGCGGCGCCCGGCCTGGTGGTGGTGGACGAGGCCTATGCGCCCTTCACCGACGCCAGCTTCATGTCGCGTCTGGGGCGGCATGACAATCTGCTGGTGATGCGCACCGTCTCCAAGATGGGGTTGGCGGGGCTGCGTCTGGGCTTCCTGGCCGGGCCGCCGGCCTGGCTGGAGGAGTTCGACAAGGTGCGGCTGCCGTACAACATCAACGTGCTCACCCAGGTGAGCGCCGAGTTCGCGCTGCGCCACAAGGCGGTGTTCGACGAACAGACCGCGCGCATCCGCGCCGAGCGCGAGCGTCTGGCGGCGGCCCTGGCGGCCCTGCCGGGGGTGAGGGTCTATCCCTCGCAGGCCAATTTCATCCTGATGCGCACCCCGCCGGGCCGCGCCGGGGAATGGTTCGAGGGGCTGAAGGCGCGCGGGGTGCTGATCAAGAACCTGGATGGCGCCCACCCGCTGCTGGCGGACTGCCTGCGACCCACTGTGGGCACGCCAGAGGAGAACGACCGGCTGATCGAGGCGCTGCAGGGGCTCGCCGGCTAACCCGCATCCTCGCAGATGCAGTTGTAGGGGATGGGTTCGCGCGCGCTGCGCAGGCGTCGCAGCAACTCGTCGCGGTCGCCGCGGAACAGGGCCACCCGCGGGTCGGCGCGGTCGAACAGCTCGTGGGCCAGGGCGTCGGCGGCGGGCAGGCGGTCGTCGTGACCGCGGTCGAACACCGCGCGGCAGACGTCGCAGCGCTCCAGCACCCCGGCCTCCAGATCGATCTCCACCGCCACCGCGTCCTTGCGCGCATCCTCGCTCAGCAGAAAGTCGAACAGGCCCATCTCAGTCCTCCTGGGGCGGCCGCTCGGCCACCCGGATGGAAAGTTCGAGATCGCGGCCGTCGCGTTCCACCGCCACCTTCAGCACGTCTCCCGGGGCGTGGCCGGCGATCAGGTCCAGGGCCTGGGCCGCGGAGCGGATCGGCTCGCCCTCGATGCGGGTGATCAGGTCGCCGGGACGGATCCCCGCCTGGTCGGCCGGGCCGCCGTCGAGCACCCCCGAGACCAGCAGCCCCTGGCGGTGGCGGAAGCCGAAGGTCTTGGCCAGCACCGGAGTGAGGGCCTGGCCGCTGACCCCGATCCAGCCGCGGATCACCCGCCCGTGGGCGGCGATCTGCGCCAGCACGGTGCGCGCGATGTGCACCGGGATGGCGAAACCGATGCCCTGGGAGCCGCCGCTGCGCGAGTAGATGGCGGTGTTGATGCCCACCACCTCGCCGCGGGTGTTGATCAGGGCGCCGCCGGAGTTGCCGGGGTTGATGGCGGCGTCGGTCTGGATGAAGTTCTCGATCGAGGCCAGGCCGAGCTGGTCGCGTCCGGTGGCGCTGACGATGCCCATGGTCACCGTCTGGCCCACCCCGAAGGGGTTGCCGATGGCCATCACGACGTCGCCCACCCGCAGGCGGTCGGAATCGCCCAGCTTGGCCACCGGCAGATCGCCGCCTGCGGTCTGCAGCACCGCCAGGTCGGTCTCCGGATCGGTGCCGACGATGCGCGCCGGAAACTGGCGGCCGTCGCGCAGCCCGATACGCACCTCGCTGGCCCCCTGGATGACGTGGTTGTTGGTGAGGATGTAACCGTTCTCGTCCACGATCACCCCCGAGCCCAGGCTGTTCTCGCGGCGGTAGGCGGGGCGGCCGGCGCGCTCGTCGAAGAAGTGCCGGAACAGCGGGTCGCGGAACAGGGGGTTGGGCGTGGTGCGGGTGATCTTGGTGGCGAAGACGTTGACCACCGCCGGTGCCGCATAGGCCACCGCGTCGGCATAGGAGGCGGGGCCGGCGGTGCGCGGCGGCGCTGGCGGGCCGCCGTTTTCGGTCGCGGGGGCCAGTAGCTGCGGACGCAGCAGCAGCACGATGAAGGCGGCGGCCAGGCCGGTTGCGACGGATGTGAACAGGAAGGCGGCGACGCGGTAGAGTTTCATTCAGGATGACGGCGGCGATGAACGGTCGCCCTAGGGTACGTAAACGGCAGGCGGCTGTCACAGGCCGGAGGAGAGTCCCGGGATGAAGATCCGCGAACTGGCGAGCTGGTGCGACCGGCTGCTCGACGTCGGTGCCTTCGACGACTACTGCCCCAACGGCCTGCAGGTGGAGGCGGGCGAGGCGGTGCATTCGGTGGTCAGCGGGGTGACCGCCAGCCTGGAGCTGATCGAGGCGGCGATCGAGCTGCAGGCGGACCTGCTGCTGGTGCACCACGGCTACTTCTGGAAGGGCGAGCCGGCACCGCTGACCGGGGTCAAAGGACGCCGGGTGCGCGAGCTGATGCGCCACGGCATCAGCCTGCTGGCCTATCATCTGCCGCTGGACGCCCACCCCGAGCTGGGCAACAACGCCGGCCTGGGGCGCGCCCTGGGCGTGGAGGGCCAGCCCCTGCCGGGCGGCTCCCTGGTGTGGAGCGCGCGCCTGGAGGAGCCGCTGCTGCCCGCCTCCTTGGTGCTGAGGCTCAAGGAGGCGCTGGGCCGCGAGCCGCTGTTGCTGGGTCCGGACCGGCCCATCCAGCGCCTCGCCTGGTGCACCGGCGCGGCCCAGGGACACATCGTGGAGGCCGCGGCGGCCGGCTGCGACGCTTTCATCAGCGGCGAGGTCTCGGAGCAGACCTATCACCTGGCGCGCGAACTCGACATCGCCTATTTCGCCGCCGGCCATCACGCCACCGAGCGCTTCGGGGTGCAGGCCCTGGGGCGGCGCATCGCCGAGGAATTCGACCTCGACTGGCTGTACGTGGACCTGCACAACCCGGTCTGAGGGTGCGCGTGGCCTCTTCGACTGATCGAAATCAGATACCCCAGCCTTGACCGGGGTTTCACCTTGGGCGAAAATTCGGGCCCAATCGGGGTATTTCAGAATATTCTTAAACTATTCGGTCCGCGGCCGCCCCGGCTGCAGGTCAGGTCGGGACCGAGGGGAGCGATTCATGAGTTCAGAAGGCGTAGACCTCAAGAAACGCCGCTTCCTCACCGCCACAACGGCGGTCGTGGGAGCGGTTGGTGTCGGGTATGCCGTTGTCCCCTTCATCGCCAGCTGGAACCCGTCGGAACGGGCCAAGGCGGCCGGTGCGCCGGAGGAAGCGGACGTGAGCAAGCTGGAGCCGGGCGCGCTGCTGCGCGTCAAGTGGCGCGGCAAGGTGTGCTGGGTGGTGCACCGCACCGAGCAGATGCTCAAGGACCTGCCCACCCTCGACGACATGCTCACGGACCCCGCCTCGGAGGTCCCGCAGCAGCCGGAGTACTGCAAGAACCCCGTGCGCTCCATCAAGCCGGAATACTGGGTGGCGATCGGTATCTGCACCCACCTGGGGTGCTCGCCGACCTACCGCCCCGAGGTGGCGCCGCCGGATCTGGGGCCGGACTGGAAGGGTGGCTTCTTCTGCCCCTGTCACGGTTCCCGTTTCGACCTGGCCGGTCGCGTGTTCAAGGGTAGCCCCGCGCCGACCAACCTGGTCATCCCGCCCCACAAGTACCTGTCCGACACCCGCATCCTGATCGGCGAGGACAGTGAAGGAGGTGCCGCATGAGCAACCTGATCGCATGGATCGACGAGCGCTTCCCGCTCACCAAGGTGTGGAACGAGCACCTCGCGCAGTATTACGCGCCCAAGAACTTCAATTCCTGGTACTTCTTCGGCTCGCTGGCCCTGCTGGTGCTGGTCAACCAGATCGCCACCGGCGTCTGGCTGGCGACCTTCTACAAGCCGGATGCCGGCCTGGCCTTCGGTTCCGTCGAGTACATCATGCGCGACGTGGACTTCGGCTGGCTGCTGCGCTACATGCACTCCACCGGGGCCTCGGCCTTCTTCATCGTGGTGTATCTGCACATGTTCCGCGGCCTGATGTACGGCTCCTACCGCAAGCCGCGCGAGCTGCTGTGGATCATCGGGGTGATCATCTACCTGGCGATGATGGCCACCGCCTTCTTCGGCTATCTGCTGCCCTGGGGCCAGATGTCCTACTGGGGCGCCCAGGTGATCGTGAACCTGTTCTCGGCGGTGCCCATCGTGGGTGACGATCTGTCGGTGTGGATCCGCGGCGACTACGTCATCTCGGACGCCACCCTGAACCGCTTCTTCGCGCTGCACTTCCTGCTGCCCTTCATCCTGGCGGCACTGGTGTTCATCCACATCGTGGCGCTGCACAAGGTGGGTTCCAACAACCCCGACGGCATCGAGATCAAGAAGGG
>CAZVIG010000151.1:0-5720 GCA_964627395.1 uncultured Sedimenticola sp. | reverse complement strand
TCGCCCCATGCGGATGATGAAGACCTTCATGCCCTGGTGAGCGCGGCCGCGCTCAATGCTCCTCCAGCTCGATGGTGGGGGCGGGCTCCTGCAGGAAATACCCCTGGATGTAGTTGACGCCGATGTTCCACAGGATCGCCAAGGTGTCGGCGTGCTCGATGCCGGTGGCGACGGTGCGGATCTCGCGCTGCTGCAGGCCCCGGTTGATCTCGGACAGGCGGGCCTGGCGCTGTTCGCTGGTGGTCAGTTCGCCCGACAGGCGGGGGGCGAGGCGCGCCATGCTCACCCCGTAGCGCACCAGCAGGTCGTAGTCGTCGAAGTTCTCGTCGATGCCGTTGCAACTGATGCGGCAGTTGATCTTACGCAGTCCCTCGGTCAGGCGCACCAACTCCGGCCGGTTTTCGCGCAGCAGCCCCAGCTCGAACTGGAAGTAGAGCCAGGCGCCCTTGGCCTTGAATTCGCGCAGGCAGTCGCACACCCAGAGCAGCATGGAGTCGTCCAACGCCCCCTCGCGGGAGAGGGTGATGTGGAAGTTGACTTTCTTGCCGTTGCGGCGGTGGCGTGACAGCTCGCTGATGGCGCGGCGGATCACCCAGCGGTCGATCTCCCCCAGGCGTTCGCTCTGGTCGGCATGGCGGTAGAACCAGGCGGGCTCGCGCTCGATGCCGCGGGAGTCCAGCAGACGCACGAAGATGGAGTAGTTCTCGCGGGTGTCGCCCTCGAGGCTGACGATGGGCTGGTAGAGCAGGCGGAAGCCGTCGCGCTCCAGGGCGCCGTCGATCATGTCCACGATCTCGGTGTTCACCCCGGGATCGGCGAAGCCGGACATCTCGTCGTTGAAGACGCTGATGGGTTCGTTCTGGATCTCTCGCTCCTCGCGCGCCCGGCGGGCGGCGCGGCGGCAACGGCGTACCAGCTCCAGGGCGCTGAGTCCCTCGCTCTGCCGGGTGGGGATCACGCCCAGGCTGAATTCCGGTTCCTCGTCCAGTTCGCAGCGGCTGCGCAGATCGGCCTGGTGGAGAACATCAAGACAGGCGGTAGCGGCGCTGTCGGGCGCCTGGTCGGTGCGCGTGAGCACCAGGAATTCGTGGTCGCCGAAGCGCGAGAGCAGGTCGCCGCCGAAGTGGCCCCGTAGGGTCTCGGCGGCCTCGTTGAGCAAGCAGTCGGCCCTGTCCAGTCCCTCGCGGTCGCACAGTTCCGCGAAGTTGTCGATGCTGACCCCCATCAGCAGGCCGTCCTCCGGCAACCCCTGCCCGGACTGGATCGATTCCAGGGCGCGCACGAAGGCATGACGGTTGAGCAGGCGGGTCTGGGGATCGCGGTCGATCAGCTCGTTGATCCGCGCCTGCAGCTCGTCCTCGGCGCCCTCGGTGCGGATAATGACCTGCACGCAGTGCTCGTCGTGTACCTGGGTGGGGGAGACGCTGATGCGCGCCCGGAAGGTGCCGCCCTGGCGGTGCCGGAACAGCAGTTCCTGCTCCGCGAACTCCTCCTTGCGCGCCCGTTTGAGCAGGCGCCGGAAGTCGTCGCGGTCCTCGGGCGCGACCAGGTCCAGCATGGTAAGGCCGCGCATGTCCTCGGGCGAGAGCCCGAACAGCTCCTGGTACACGGGATTGCTCTGGATATGGGTGCCCTCGTGCAGATAGGCGACCGCATCGCGGGTGCTGCGCAGCAGCTTCTGGAAGCGCGCCTCTGCGCCCTGAAGCTGGTCGCGGAGACGCGCCAGCTCCTGACGCAGCAGCAGGGTCTGATACTCGCGCTGGATGGCGAACACCAGGCGCCCGGTGGAGATGGAGTGGAGCAGGTCGCGCAGGCCCGCCTGGCTGGCGTATTCGGCCCATTTGGGAGGATGTTCGCTGAGCAGGATGATGGAGGCGGCGGGGTTCTCCTCGCGCACCATCTCGATCGCCTCTTCCGGCGGCAGGGCGGTGGCGTCGGCGTTGATGGTGACCAGGTCCGCCGGCTCGGTCTCCAGCAGGCGCAGCAGGCCCTCGCGGGTCTCGGTGCTCTCCAGGCGCACCGGCTGGCCGCTGTTGCGCAGGGCCGCGGCAATGCGCGCGGCGTCCTCGCTGCTGCTGCCGATCATCAGCAGCTCCAACGGGGAGTTGCCGTTGTCCAGGCTCTGGAATACGGAATCCGGGCTGGCGGCCATCAGGCTTTCTCCCCCGTTGCCGGGAAGGGCCGCAGGTGCCTCGGGGTGCAGGGGCCGGCTGGCGTGGCTGGGGTCACAGGGCGTTCCACAGGCTGTCGAACTCGTCGTAGATATTCTCGTCTCCGGCGCCTTCTTCTTCGCGCCGGTTGGCGAACTCGAAACCGTAGCGCGCGAAGCCGCTGCTGAAGTCGATCAGGCGCGTCAGGCGTACCAAGCGCAGCTCTTCCGGCAGGCCGTCCAGCCACAACTGGGTGCCCACCGCGTGGGTGGCGCTGCTTAGCACCAGGCTGGGCTCCTCGTTCTTACGCCGTCCGTCGCGCAGGTCGAGCACCAGACAGGGTAGCGAGTCGCCCTGCTTGCGGATCGGCTGCCGGTGTCCGTTGGGGACCGGCAGGGCGTTCATCGCCTGCACATGGGAGGATATCACCTCCAGCCCCAGTTCCATCTGGGACTGGCTGACGCTGTGCAGCCAGCGGATCACGCCCAGGCTGTAGTCCGGCTTGTCGTTGGCCCCGCCGATGCCCAGCAGTTCGCCCACCTTCACCTTCGGCGGGTGGGCGTCGGCGGACCAGGGGATGCAGTAACCGCCCGCGCTCTCGTTGATGGTGGTCACCTCCAGGCCGCGCGGGTCGAGCTGATCCAGCATGCGGCTCTCCTGCCACTGCTCGCCGGGCAGGGCGGCGGCCTGGCTGTCGGTGAGCAAGGAGTCCTGGGGGGTGTGATGATCCAGTTCGCTGGGTGCGAGGGAGAGCCGGCTGTCGTCGATCACGCTCAGCGGGTCCACCCGCCGCTGCTCGGAGATCGCCGGCACGTTGACGTTGGGGCTGGCGCTCAGACTGGTAAGGATGTCGTCGTCCCGGGCCGGCGGCTGTTCCGGCTCCGGGGAGAGTGCGGCGTGGATGGACTTCAGGCCGGTCAGGACGTGCAGCGAGAAGTGCAGCCGGGTGCGCACGAACTGGCGTTCCGCCGGCGCATGCCAGTTGCGGATGAGCTGGCGCAGCAGGGCGCGGGACACGAAGTTGCGGGGCGGCTGCAGGGTCTGGCCGCCGTCCATGGGCACCTGCTCGTATTCGTCGTGCAGCTTGCGGATCAGGGGACGCACGTCGAGGATGGCGATGTGGCGGCCGGCGATGGGCATGCGCAGGGCGTTGTGGATGGGGCCCTCGTCGCTGCCCAGGTTGACGTTCAGCGCCCCGGTGGCGGGGATGTCGTCGTCCATCCCCAGGAAATGGGTGTGGCTGGCCCATTCCAGGGCCTTTTCGTAGGTGGCCTCGAGGTGCGACTGGCGCAGGCGCGAGGGCACCGCGGCGGCGAACAGCAGCAGGGCCTGGAAGGTCTCCTCGATGGTGGAGATGTGGTCCTCCTGCTCCTGTTTCATCTTCACCGGGATGCGGTGCACCTGGTTCTGGCGCGCGAAGGCGAAGATGGCGTTGACCTGCTTCCACAACAGCGCCGGCGGCGAGGTGTAGGCGAGGCAGGCGTGCAGATAGACCCGCCCCAGGTAGTGCAGGGCGTGGTGCAGGGCGATCACCAGGACCTTGCGGTCGAAGCGCTCCGCGCGGTCGGTGAGCATACGCTCGACGATGATCTTGTAGGCGGTGGCCAGCTCGTTGTTCAGCTCGCGCGCCAGGATCACCGTCTTCCAGGCCTTTTTGGAGAGCGGGAAGCCGATGTCCATGTAGTGGCGGCGCAGGTTGTGGCAGACGTACTCCACGGTCGGCCGGAACAGCTCCACCACCTTGGCGCGCACCAGGTCGGGGATTTCGTAGCGGTTGAAGTCGAGCAGGGCGGTGTAGGTCTGGCGGGCGGTCTCGCCGATGTTGGCCAGCGGCAGGGCCTGGATCCACTGGCTGGTGTCGCGCGGCTCCAGCAGCATGCAGTCCGCCGGCGGCGGGGTCTGTTCCGGCACCACCAGCCCCAGCGGACTCCCTCCGTCCTGCGCGCCCTGTGTCTTCCCTGCTGTGAATATGGAATCCGTCATGCTGGCTTCCCCGTGGCTGGTGTTCCCTGCACCCGGCGCCGGCGCGCCCGTGCTGCAGCCGGAATCTATCATGTCCGCCCTCTGCCCACCCGAATGGGGCAATCCTGCAAAGGATAGCAAGCTCAGCCGCCGAGTGGGCGCTTTCCCGCCTCGCCGGGAATCTCGCGCACCAGGCGGGGCAGCAGATAGCCCGGCAGCCGGCGGTGCAGTTCGGCATGCAGGGCCCGGGCGCGGGCGTCCGGCAGCGCGAAGTGGGCCGCGCCCGCCACCGGGTCCAGGGCATGCAGGTAATAGGGCAGCACGCCCTGGTCGAACAGCGCGGTGCTGAGTTCGGCAAGGGTGTCGGCGTCGTCGTTCACGCCGCGCAGCAGTACCGACTGGTTGAGCAGGGTCACGCCCGCCGCGCGCAGTGCCTGCAGGCCGGGCGTCAGTGCCGCGGCCAGCTCGCGCGGGTGGTTGACGTGCAGCACCAGGCTGGTGGCCAGGCGGGTCTGGCCCAGGGTCCCGGTCAGCGCCCCGGTGAGGCGCTGCGGCAGCACCACCGGGGTGCGGCTGTGCAGGCGCAGCCGGCGTAGCTGCGGAATCGCCTCCAGCGCCGCCACCAGGCGCGCCAGGCGCCGGTCGGAGAGGGTCAGGGGGTCGCCGCCGCTGAGGATCACCTCCTCCACGTCGCACAGCTCCCGCAGACGGGCGAGCATGGCGTCCCAGTGGCGCAGGCCGTTGTCCTCGGCATAGGGGTAGTGACGCCGGAAGCAGTAGCGGCAGTGGATGGCGCAGGCGCCGGTGAGGATCAGCAGCGCGCGGCCGGCGTATTTCTGCACCACGCCGTCGCCCTGTCGCGCCGGCCCGTCGCCCACCGGGTCCCTGACGAAACCGGGCACGGGGAGCAGCTCCTCGCCCAGCGGCAAGACCTGGCGCAGCAGGGGGTCGTCGGGGTCGCCGGGGCGGATCAGCGACAGATAGTGGCGGGTCACCCGCAGCGGAAAGGCGGCCGCGGCGCGGCGCGCGCCCGGCAGCAGGTCCTGGGACAGACGCAGGGCGCGCAGCAGCTCGGCGGGATCGTCGAGGGCGCGCGCCAGCTCCCGCTGCCAGGGCTCGGGCTGCGCCTCGAGGGCGGTTGGCGTTATCATATCCGGCTGATTCTGCCCTATCGCACAGAGGATGACATGGCGACCTACAATACCAACGAATTCCGCGGCGGTCTCAAGCTGTTGCTCGACGGCGACCCCTGCGTGATCATCGAGAACGAATTCGTGAAGCCGGGCAAGGGCCAGGCCTTCAACCGCGTCAAGCTCCGCAATCTGAAGACCGGGCGGGTGCTGGAGAAGACCTTCAAGTCCGGCGAGTCGGTGGAGGCCGCCGACGTCATGGAGCGCGATCTCGCCTATCTCTACACCGACGGCGAGTTCTGGTACTTCATGGACAACGAGACCTACGAACAGTACCAGGCCGACGCCACCGCCATGGGCGATGCGGTGAAGTGGATCAAGGAGCAGGACGTGTGCAACGTCACCCTCTGGAACGGCCAGCCCATCGCGGTGGAGGCGCCCAACTTCGTGGTGCTGGAGATCACCGAGACCGACCCGG
>CAZVIG010000150.1:0-5804 GCA_964627395.1 uncultured Sedimenticola sp. | reverse complement strand
GCAATGGGACGGACGTCGTGCCGGCCTGGAGGGGGCGGTGGCACAGTACGGCGCCGACGACGCCTTCCCCATCGACGACCTGGACGACATCCTGCCCGGCCTGCTGGAGGGGCGCGAGCGCGTCTATTACGCCATGGGCAGCAGCAGCGACTTCGACCAGCGCGTGTCCGGCTGGCTGCGCCAGTTACGCGAGAAGGCGCGCGCCGGGGTGCATCCGCCCACCGAGTTCATCGACCTGGACCACTATCTGCACGACATGCGTCTCTACAAGAGCCGCAGCGAGATCGCGGTGATGCGCAAGGCGGCGCGGCTCTCGGCGGCCGCCCATCGCGAGCTGATGCGATCCTGCCGGCCGGGTATGACCGAGTACCAGCTCGCGTCGATCTTTCGGCACCATTGCGCCATGCGCGGTGCCACCGAGCTGGCTTATCCCAGCATCGTGGGCGGCGGCGACAACGCCTGCATCCTGCACTATGTGGAGAACGCCGACACCCTGCGCGACGGCGACCTGGTGCTGATCGACGCCGGCTGCGAGCTGGAATGCTACGCCTCCGACATCACCCGCACCTTCCCGGTCAATGGCCGCTTCAGCCCCGCGCAGCGCCAGCTCTACCAACTGGTGCTCGACGCCCAGGAGGCGGCCATCGCCAAGGTGAAGCCGGGCAACCATTGGGACGAGCCCCACCGCGCTGCGGTACGGGTGCTCACCCGCGGTCTGCTGAAGCTGGGGCTGCTCAAGGGCAGCCTGGCCAATGCCCTCAAGAAGGAGAGCTACCGCAAGTTCTACATGCACCGCACCGGCCACTGGTTGGGCATGGACGTGCACGACGTGGGCGACTACAAGGTGGACGGCCACTGGCGCGAGCTGGAGCCGGGCATGGTGCTCACCGTGGAGCCGGGGCTGTACATCCCCAAGGGTATGAAGGGCGTGGCCAAGAAGTGGCAGGGCATCGGTATCCGTATCGAGGACGACGTGCTGGTCACCCGCGACGGTCACGACGTGCTCAGCCGCGACGTGCCCAAGACCATCGACGACATCGAGGCCCTGATGGCATGAGCGAGGCGGCGGCCTACGACCTGCTGATCGTCGGCGGCGGCATGGTGGGCGCCAGCCTCGCCATCGCCCTCTCCGGTCAGGGTTTGCGCATCGGCCTGGTGGACGCCCATGCCCCCGGCGACCCGGCTGCGCCGGGCTACGACGACCGCGCCATCGCCCTGGCCTGGGGCAGCCGGCGTATCTTCGAGGGCATGGGACTGTGGCCGGCGCTGGCCGCGGATGCGGAGCCGATCTGCGAGATCCATGTCTCGGACCGCGGACGCTTCGGCTTCACCCACCTCTCCGCGCACGAGGAGCAGGTGCCCGCCCTCGGCTATGTGCTCACCGCGCGCCGCATCGGCCAGGCGCTGCAGGAACGCCTGCGCCAGTGCCCCGACCTGGACTGGATCGCGCCGGCCCAGGTCACCGGCGTGAGCGCCGACGAGGCGGCGGCGCGCATCGCCCTCGACGAGGGGGAGCGCAGGCGCGAATTGACCGCCACCTTATTGGTGGCCGCGGACGGCGGCCGTTCCTTCGTGCGCGAGGCCCTCGGCCTGCCCACCCGCCGCTGGGAGTACGGCCAGTCGGCGATCGTCGCCAACGTCACGCCGGGCCGCCCGCACCGCAACGTGGCCTATGAACGCTTCACCGAGGAAGGACCCATCGCCCTGCTGCCGATGAGCGAGGATCGCTGCGCCCTGGTCTGGACGGTGCGCGACGCGCAGGTGGACGAGGTGATGGCGCTGGACGACGCGGCCTTCCTGGCGCGCTTCCAGGCGCGCTTCGGTCATCGCCTGGGGCGCTTCCGGCGCGTGGGGAGACGCGCCAGCTATCCGCTGAGCCTGTTGCGGGTCACCGAGTCGGTGCGCCGGCGCGTGGCGGTGATCGGCAATGCCGCCCATGCCCTGCATCCCATCGCCGGCCAGGGCTTCAACCTGGGGCTGCGCGACGTGGCGGTGCTGGTGGAACAGGTGATGCAGGCCCAGGCGCGTGGCGAGGACATTGGCGGCGACCCGGTGCTCGCGAGCTACGAGGCCTGGCGCCGCGGCGAACAGCGCCAAGTGGCCTTGGCCACCGATGGCCTGGCGCGGCTGTTCGGCAATCCCCTGCCGCCGCTGCGCATCGCGCGCGATCTGGGCATGCTGGCGGTGGATCTGCTGCCCTTCGCCCGTCACCGGCTGGCGCGCGCCGCCATGGGGGTCGCCGGACGGCTGCCGCGGCTCGCGCGGGGGCTGCCGCCGCGATGAGCGCGCACGACTTCGACATCGCCGTGGTGGGCGGCGGCATGGTGGGCGCCGCGTTCGCCCTGGGCGCGGCGCGCGCCGGCTTCCGGGTCGCCCTGCTGGAGCGCGCCGAGCCGCCCCTGGAATGGCCGCCGGGCAGTCACGATCTGCGCGTCTCGGCGCTCACCCGCGCCTCGCAGCGCATCCTGCAGAACCTCGGCGCCTGGGAGACGATGGCCGCTGCCGGGGTCACCCCCTACGAGCGCATGCAGGTGTGGGAGGCGCGCGGCCTGGGCGAGATCCGCTTCGAAGCCGCCGACATCGGCGAGCCGGACCTGGGCCACATCGTGGAGAACCGGGTGGTGGTGGCGGCCCTGTGGCAGGCGCTGGCGCGCGAGGACGGGGTGGAGATCCTGCTGCAGCGGGAGATCGAGGCGATCGACCGCGAGGCGGAGGGCGCGGTGCTGCGCCTCGCCGGCGGCGAGACGCTGCGCGCCGCCCTGCTGGCCGGGGCGGACGGGGCGCGCTCGCGACTGCGTGAGCTGGCGGGCATCGGTCTCACCGCGCGCGACTACGATCAGCACGCGCTGGTGGCCACGGTGCAGGCCGAGCGGGGCAACCAGGCCACCGCCTGGCAGCGCTTCATGCCCGAGGGGCCGCTCGCCCTGCTGCCGCTGGGGCAGGATCGGTTCTCCATCGTCTGGACCAGCAGTCCCGCGCGCGCCGCCGAGCTGCAGGCCCTGGCGGCGGAGGACTTCGACCGCGAGCTGACCCTGGCCAGCGAGCGTTGCTGCGGGCGCCTCGCCCTGGAAGGGGAGCGGGCCCTGTTTCCGCTGCGCCTGCAGCATGCCACCGCCTATGTGCAGCCGGGACTGGCGCTGCTGGGGGATGCGGCGCACGTCATCCATCCGCTGGCCGGGCAGGGGGTCAACCTGGGGCTGCTGGATGCCGGGGTGCTGATCGACACCCTGGGCGAGGCGCGCCGCCGCGGCGAGCCGCTGGGCGCCCTGGGGGTGCTGCGCCGTTACGAGCGGGCGCGCAAGGGCCACAACCTGGCGGTGCAGATGGCCATGGATGCCTTCAAACACCTGTTCTGCAATCGCAACCCGGCGCTGCATCTGCTACGCAACCTGGGGCTGGGCCTGGCCGACCGGGTGCCGCCGTTGCGGCGCGGCTTCGAGCGGGTGGCCCTGGGCGAGGGCATCGAGCTGCCGCGCCTGGCCCGCATGCCTTCGGACTGTCCCGAGGGGGCCGACTGAGCCGCCGGTCGTGCCGGAATCGCCGCGACATTGATCTTTGTCGTGTCGCCTCGGTCGCCGAGGCGCTATCTTGTGCGGCGCCGAATCACAAGAAGACGGGACTGCCATGCTTCATGACATCGAACAGCGCGAACTGGTGATCAATCTCTCCACCGGCGGCTGGCAGGTGAACACCCTGCACATCAGCGAGAACATCTACGGCCCGGTGGACTACGGCTGGCGCCGTTACCAGCAGTATCCGGACAGCTTCACCTTCGGCCAGGGCCTGCTCGCCGGCAGCGCCATCCCCGGGGCGCGGCGCCTGGTGTTCTGCGCCTTCAGTCCGCAGTGGGACGGCTTCTACGTCTCCAGCATGGGCGGCGCCGCCTATACCTATCACGGGCTGGGGGTAGCCTATGTGGCGCTCCGCGGGCGCTGCGCACGGCCCTCGGTGCTGATCCTCAACTACAAGGACGACGCCCTGCAGGTGCGTCTCGAGCCGGTGGACCCGGAGCCCTACTGGAAGGGCTATCAGGGCAGCGCGGACGAGGAGCTGCTGGGCTTCTTCGGGCTTCAGCAGTACCTGTTCGACACCTATGCGGGCGAATACCACCCCAAGCGGGTACGGGTGTTCGCGGTGGGGCCGGCGGCGGCGCTCACCCCGGAGGGCACCATCGGCTCCAGCACCGTCAAGAAGGGCAGGCTGACGCCGGTGGTGGACTGGTGCGGACGCGGCGGCATGGGCAGCCGCCTGTTCCAGCAGCACAACCTGATCGGCTGCGTGTTCGGCGGCGACTGGCAGGACCCGGATCTGCTCAAGTCCAAGGAGCTGGACGGCTACTTCCTGGAGCACTTCGGGCAGCGCCTGGTGAAGGCCGACCTGGCGATGACCGAGAAATATCGCTATTCGGAGAAGTTCAACACCGGCGGCACCTTCGGGGTCAACATGCACCAGGTCTCCGACCGCCTGCTCAGCTTCAACTACACCAGCGCCTATGCCACCGAGGAGGAGCGCGCGCAGCAGCACAAGAACTTCATCCTCGACCACTATCTGGCGCAGTTCAACCGCGAGACCATCGAGCCCAAGAACTTCGAGCACTGCGGCGAGCCCTGCGGGGTGGCCTGCAAGAAGCTGCACGGCAAGTACAAGAAGGACTACGAGCCCTACCAGGCCCTGGGGCCGCTCACCGGCATCTTCGACCAGCGTGCCGCCGAGCTGCTCAACGATCACATCGACGCCCTGGGGCTGGACGCCATCCAGACCGGCGGCTACCTGGCCTGGCTGATGGAATGCCTGCGCGACCGCCTGATCCCGGCCGAGGAATACGGCTTTCCGCCGCCCGAAGAGATGGCCTTCGAGTTCGCCAGCACGCCCGACCGGTTCGACGTGGTGGAAGACAGCATGAAGAACGCGCGCTACGCCAAGGCGCTGATCGATACCATCCTGTTCGACGAGCGCGCGGCGGTGTTTCGCCAGGGCATCCGCGGCGCGGCCTACGAGATGGAGCGGCGCTACGACACCCGTCCGCTGCACCGCGCGGTATTCCTGTCGCACGGCGAATACGGCTACATGGTGCCCAACCAGTACTGGGTGCCGGGGATGGGCAGCCCCATGCCCATCATGGGCAAGTATTACGTCTATTACGGCCCCGAGTTCCTGATGCCAGACGAGCTGGGGCGCAAGAACGTGGAGCGCATGACCTACGAGCTGTTCAGCGACAACACCGGTATCTGTCGCTTCCACCGTAAATGGTCGGAGTCGATCACCGACGAGATCCTGAAGGCGCACTTCTACCTGGGCATCGACTACAAGGCCCACCAGTTCCAGCTCGCGCGCGAGATCCACGAACGCGAATCGGCCAAATCGGTGCCCTGGGAGACCGAGCGCATGGCCGACCTGCTGCTCAACTTCCTCACCTACTGGAAGGACGTGGGCCTGGAGGACCCGGAACTCAAGCGCTGGAAGGCGCTCGCCGAGAAGGACAAGCTGCTCGCCGCCCAGGCCTTCTGGCAGGCTATCTTCAAGGGCCAGGCCGAGGCCTTCCGCGCCGGCCCCGAGGCGATTCCCGACATTCTCACCCCGGCGCAGGCGGCGGCCAGCTCCAATCTGTGATCCGGTTGTTCATGTCATTTCGACCGGAGACAGCGGCGCAGCCGGTGCCGGAGCGGAGAAATCCCGGCCGTTGTCCCGGGCAGTGAGATCCCTCCGCTCCGCCTTCGGCTCCGGTCGGGATGACGAAGGAGGTGGTTTTGGCTCCGGTCGGGATGACAGAAAGGATTCTGGTGCACAGGGAGGTGGCGCGCCTT
>CAZVIG010000149.1:0-5864 GCA_964627395.1 uncultured Sedimenticola sp. | reverse complement strand
CTCGTCATCGACCACCAGCACCTCGCCACACCATTCCCGGTGTACCGAATCGGGCTCTCGATAACCTTCGCCTTCCAGCGGACGCGCCGCCGGCAGAGACAATACGAAACAACTGCCCTCGCCCAGCCGCGAGCGCAGTTCCAGGGGGTGATCGAGGAGGTTGGCGAGGCGGCGCACGATGGCCAGGCCGAGGCCCAGTCCCTGGCGGCGGTCGCGCCCCGGATTGTCCAGTTGCTGGAATTCCCGGAAGATCCGCTGGCGGTCCGGCTCGGCGATGCCGGGACCGGTATCGCAGACCGAGAGGCGCACCCGCTCGCCGCCGGGCTCCACGTTCACCAGCACGCTGCCGGATTCGGTATAGCGGATGGCGTTGCTCAACAGGTTGCGCAGCATCCTTCCGAGCAGCAGGGGGTCGCTCTCCACCCATTCGCGACTGGCCGCCACCTCCAGAGACAGCCCCTTGGCCTCGGCCTGGGGGGCGAACTCGGCCTGCAGCTCGCGCAGCAGCGCCTCCAGCGCCAGCGGCTGGCGCTCGACCTGCATGGCGCCGGCGTCCAGGCGGGAGATGTCCAGCAGGGCGTTGAACAGGTCCTGAAGGGCATCCGCGGACTGCCGCACCCGCTGCATCAGGTGCCGCTGCCGCGGGTCGTCCAGGGTCTGCTCCAGGGTATCCAGGAACAGCCCCATGGCGTACAGGGGTTGACGCAGATCGTGACTGGCCGCCGCCAGGAAGCGGGTCTTGGCCAGATCCGCCTCCTGTGCGATGCGCATCTGCTCGCGCAACCGCTCCACCAGCAGGGCGTTCTCGTGACGCCGGCGGATGGTCTCGCCATAGCGACGGTGCAGGACCAGGCTGTAGCCCAGATTCACCAGCAGGAACAGCGCCATGAAGATGCCCGCGGCAGGGATGGTCCCTTCACCGCCGGCCAGCAGCACCACGGTCAGCGGTGCCAGCGCCGGCACCGCATAGCAGGCGTAGACCAGGGCATGGGCGGAGAGCGAAGGCACCGCCCCGGCCACCATGCCGGCCAGCATCAATACGACCATGGCGGTGTAAAGGGGATCGTGGATGTCGGCCAGCCAGAGCACGCTACTGCCCCAGAGCACGCCGGAGACGGCGGACCCCAGGGCGAAGGCCGCCAGGCGCCAGCGCGCGGCGGACGCGGCCGGCAGACGGAACAGGCGCGCATCCAGCAGCCAACGCGCCAGCGCCACGATCCAGATCCCCGACACCCAGAGCAGCAGCAGTTCATGACCGACACGCTCGCGCAGCATCCAGGCGGCGATCGAAGACACCAGCAGGTTGCCGGCGATTACGACAGGGAACTGGGCGCGCAACAGGGCCAGCCGCCCGCGCAGCAGCAGCTCGGGCGAGACCGGCGGGGCGACCGCCGTTTCGGAGTAAGGAGAAGAACGCGCCATGGGCGCTATGCTAGCATTGGCTACTTCAGCCGCAGGGCGTTGACCACCACCACCAGGGAACTGAGGGACATGCCGATGGCGGCCATCCAGGGGGCGACCCAGCCGGCCGCTGCCAGGGGCACCGCGAGCAGGTTGTAGACCACCGCCCAGGCGAGGTTCTGCTTGATCACGCCGCGGGTGTCGCGCGCCTTGGCCACCCCCTCGGGCAGCACCTGCAGGCGCTCGGAGAGGGCCACCATGTCGGCGCTGGCCTGGGCGAGCTGGGCGCCCTGCCCCATCGCCACCGAGACGTCAGCACCGGCCAGCACCGGTGCATCGTTGACCCCGTCGCCTACCATGATCACCCGATGCCCCTGGGCCTGCAGCTCGCGCACCCGCTGCAGCTTGTCCTCGGGGCGCAGGCGCGCCGCCCAGTCGGCGATGCCCAGGGCCTCGGCCACCGCCGCCACCGCACCCGGCGCGTCGCCGCTGAAGATGTGCACCCGCATCCCCAGCGCCTGCAGCCGCGCCACCGCCTCGGCGGCATCGTCGCGCAGCCGGTCGTGCAGCTCGAAGCAGGCCAGCCAGCCCTGCTCGCTGCCCAACCACACCGGGGTGCCGCGCAGCCCCTCCGGCTGGGGCGCCTCGCCGCCGGCCAGCTCGGCCACGAAAGCGGCGTTGCCCAGGCGGTAACGCATCCCCTCGACCACGCCCTCCATCCCCTGGCCGGGACGTGAGCGCAACTCCTCCACCGGCAGGGGCGCGCCCCCGTGCAGTGCCAGCACCCGCGCCACCGGGTGTTCCGAGTCCCGCGCCAGACTGGCGGCGATATCCAGCACCCGCTGGCGGTCCGCCGAGCCCAGCAGGTGCACCCCGGCGAGGCTGAGCAGGCCGCGCGTGAGGGTGCCGGTCTTGTCGAACACCACCTGGTCGGCCACCGCCAGGGTCTCCAGGACATGGCCGCGGGTGACCAGCAGGCCGCGCCGGGTGAGCGAGCCGATGGCGGCGGTGACCGCCGCCGGGGTCGCCAGGGAGAGGGCGCAGGGGCAGGTCACCACCAGCACCGCCAGGGTGATCTCGAAGGCCCGCTCGGGGGCGGTCAGATACCAGCCGATCGCCACCAGGGCGGCGACCCCGAGCTGCGCGGCCACGAACCAGCCCGCCACCCGGTCGGCGAGCCGGGCGATGCGCGGCTTCTCGGCCTGGGCGCGGTCCAGCAGGCGCACGATGCCGGAGATCAGGGTCTGTTCCCCCACCGAGGTGATGCGCACCTGCAGGGGGCTCTCCACGTTGAGGCTGCCGCCGATCACCTTGTCGCCGGGGCCGCGATGCCAGGGCAGGCTCTCGCCGGTGAGCAGGGATTCGTCCACCGAACTCTCGCCCTCGATCACCTCGCCGTCGGCGGGCACCGTCTCGCCCGGGCGCACCAGCACCACGTCGCCGGGTCGCAGGCGCGATACCGGCACCGCCTCCAACCCGTCTTTGGTCACCCGGGTCGCGGTGGCGGGCAGCAGCTTGACCAGCGCCTCGGCGGCCTGGCCGGCGCGGTGGCGCGCGGTCATCTCCAGGTAGCGGCTGGCAAGCAGGAAGAAGGTGAACATGCACACCGAGTCGTAGTAGATCTCGCCCTGCCCCTGCAGGGTGTGCCAGACGCTGGCGGAGAAGGCGGCGCCGATCGCCAGGGACACCGGCACCTCCATGCCGAGCTGACGGCGCCGCAGGTCGCGCCAGGCGGTGACGAAGAAGCCGCTCGCGGAATAGAACACCACCGGCAGGGTGATCAGCAGGCTCACCCAGCGCATGAACTGGCGGATGTCCTCCTGCATGCCATAGGCATCGCCGGCATACATCGCCACCGCCAGCATCATCACCTGCATCGCCCCCAGGCCGGCGACGAACAGCCGCCGCAGGGCGCTGGATTTCTCGCGCCGCTGCACCTGCTCCTGGCGGCCGGGGTCGAAGGGATGGGCGATGTAGCCGATGCTGGCGATCGCCTTCAGGATGTCCGACAGGTGCAGGCGGCTGTCGTCCCAGGTGACGTGGGCGCGGTGGGTGCTGTAGTTGACCTGGAAGTCGATCACCCCGGGCAGGGCGCGCACATGGCGCTCGTTGAGCCAGACGCAGGCGGCGCAGGTGATGCCCTCGAGGATCAGCGAGGCCTGCTTGCGGTGCTGCTCGTCCACCTGCACGAAGCCCGCCTGCAGCTCCGGCTGGTCGTACAGCTCCATCTGCGCCAGTTGTTCCGGGATCAGCTCCTCCGGCCGGCCGCTGGGGGCCTCGCGGTGACGGTAGAAGGAGGTGAGGCCGCCGTCCACGATGGCCTGGGCCACCGCCTGGCAGCCGCGGCAGCAGAGGTTGTGCACCCGGCCGTCGATCTCCACCGGGTAGTGCGCGTCCGGCGGCACCGGCAGGCCGCAGTGGAAGCAGCTCTCCTCGTCCTGCGGCCGACCGTCTTCAGTCATGGAACGCCCTCATTCCGCCGGCAGTACCGAGGTGAGCGCACGGATCTCGTGCTTCGCCTCGCCCTTGCGCACCTCCAGCACCAGGCGCCACAGCCCCGCCAGGGGCATGGCGATGCGCGCCCGGTACTCGCCGCCGCCCACCTCGGCGAGGCGGAAGTCGAAGTCGTCGCGGCTGTTGGAGGTGCGCAGAAAGCGGCCGTGCACCTCGGCGCCCGTGACCGGCCGCCCCTCGCGATCGTGCACCGTGACGATGAAGTCCTCCGGTTGGCCGACCCGCGGCTTGTGGCGCCAGCCCTTCTTCACCTGCCAGCCGCGCCGCTTCTGCGCCTCCACCTGGGCCAGATAGGCGTTGTACTGGGCCTCCTTCTCCTGGTAGTCGTGGGAGACCACGCCGGGGAACTCGGAGTCGGCGACCCGCCCGCCCTGGGGTTCCGGCAGCAGTTCGGCGAAGATGCCGGTGATCCCCTTCTCCGCCACGGTGACGAAGACGATGTTGAGCGCCACCACGCCCACGAAGAAGGTGACGATCAGCGCCGGCGCCCAGTGGAAACCCTTGCCCACCCGGGAGCCGATCATCCCCAAGGCGTAGGCCACCGTGAGATAGATCGCCAGGTGCACGGCGAAGATGTCCGCGCCCGGCCAGCGGATCACCCCCCAGGGGACGTACACCAGCAGCACCGCCATCGCGACCACCGCGGCGGCCGCCTTGCCGGCGAGGCGGAACAGGCGCGTCAGCAGCAGATAGCCCGCCAGCTCCAGCAGAACGCCCAGCCCGATGCCGCCGATCAGTTCGCCCGCGTGCATGGATCAACCCTTGGGCACGTAGAACACCGTCTCGTGCCTCAGCGGCGGCAGGCCCGTCTCCGGGTCCGGGGTGGCGACGAGACGGAAGGGATGGGTATGACCGTCATACTGCCGCGGGTGCGCCTTGACCCGGGCGTTCAGGCGCAGCCGCTGCTCCGGTCGCAGTACGATATGACGGAAGCGCCCCATGTCCAGCTCGGCATCCGGCAGCCCCTCGATGGAGAAGGTCAGCCCCAGGTCATGGCCGGTCTTGTTGTTCACCTTCACCTCGTAGGCGTTCTCGATACGGCCGTCCGAGAGGCGGGTGAACAACGGCTGGCGTACCTGGCTCACGGTGAGATCGAAAGGCGCCTGGTTGCCCACGCTCCAGGCCAGCAGCCCCACCGCCACCAGCAGCACCGCGGCGTATCCCAATACCTTGGGACGCAGCAGACGCGCGCGCTCGCCGCCCTCCTCCACGCGCTGCGAGCTGTAGCCCACCAGGCCGCGCTCCCAGCCCAGGGAGTCCATGATGGTGTCGCAGGCGTCGATGCACAGGGCGCAGGAGATGCACTGGATCTGCAGGCCGTTGCGGATATCGATGCCGGTGGGACAGACCTGCACGCAGTAGCCGCAGTCGATGCAGTCGCCCACCCCGGCTGCCTGGCGCTGCTCGCGGGTCTTGAGATCGCGCCCCAGCTTGGCGCGCCCCCGCTCGCCCTCGCCGCGCTGGCGGTCGTAGGAGACGATCAGGGTGTCCTTGTCGAACATCACGCTCTGAAAGCGCGCGTAGGGGCACATATAGGTGCACACCTGCTCGCGCGCGATGCCCGCCATCACATAGGTCGTGGCGGTGAGGAAGGCGGTGGTGGCATAGGCCGCGAAAGGCGCCTTGCCGGTGAAGAAGGCCACCACCAGCTCCGGCGCGTTGCCCCAGTAGAGGACGAAAGTCAGGCCGGTGAGAAAGGCCACCAGCAGCCACAGCAGGTGGGTCAGCCCCACTTTCAGCAGCTTCTCGCCGTTCCAGGGCTGCTTGTGCAGGCGGATGCGTGCCGGCCGCTCCCCCTGCACCAGCCGTTCGATGAACAGGAAGACGTCGGTCCACAGGGTCTGGAAGCAGAAATAGCCGCAGAACACCCGCCCTGCGATGCCGGTGACGAAGAACAGCAGATAGGCGAAGATCATCAGCAGGCCGGCCAGCCAGAAGATGTCCTGCGG
>CAZVIG010000148.1:3131-5871 GCA_964627395.1 uncultured Sedimenticola sp. | reverse complement strand
CCTCCACGCCATATTCGGCCTTCAGGCGATGCGCGGCCACCTCGAACTGCAGCACCCCCACCGCGCCCAGGATGATGTCGTTGTTGCGCAGCGGACGGAACACCTGGGTGGCGCCCTCCTCGCAAAGCTGCAGCACGCCCTTCTGAAGCTGCTTGAGCTTGAGCGGGTCCTTCAGCACCACGCGCCGAAACAGCTCCGGCGCGAAATAGGGGATACCGGTGAACTTCAGCTCCTCGCCCTCGGTGAAGGTGTCGCCGATCTGGATGGTGCCATGGTTGTGCAGACCGATGATGTCGCCGGGCCAGGCTTCCTCCACCGCCTGCCGGGCGTCCGCCTGGAAGGTGATGGCATTGGCCACGGTGACCTGCTTGCCGATGCGCACATGCTTCATCTTCATGCCCTTGCGGTAGCTGCCGGAGCAGACCCGCAGGAAGGCCACCCGGTCGCGGTGCTGCGGGTCCATGTTGGCCTGGATCTTGAAGACGAAGCCGCTGAAGGCCGCCTCGGTGGGCTCCACGCTGCGCTGTACCGCCTCGCGCGGGCGCGGCGCCGGAGCATAGTCGGCGAAGGCGTCGAGCAGTTCCTCGACGCCGAAGTTGTTGATCGCCGAGCCGAAGAACACCGGCGTCAACTCGCCCCGCAGATAGGCGTCCAGATCGAAAGGGTGACTCGCGCCGCGCACCAGCTCCACCTCCTCGCGCAGCTCGTCCGCCATGCCGCCCAGCACCTCGTCCAGGCGCGGATCGTCCAGCCCGCGGATCTTCTCGCCGCTGGAGCGGCGGCCGCCGTGATCGGGATCGTACAGGTGCACCGTCTCGTCGCGCAGGTCCAGCACCCCCTTCAGGCGCTTGCCCATGCCGATGGGCCAGGTCACCGGCGCGCAGCGGATCTTCAGCACCTCCTCCACCTCGTCCATCAGCTCGATGGGGTCGCGGCCCTCGCGGTCGAGCTTGTTGATGAAGGTGACGATGGGCGTGTCGCGCAGGCGGCACACCTCCATCAGCTTGATGGTGCGCTCCTCCACGCCCTTGGCCACGTCGATCACCATCAGGGCCGAATCGACCGCGGTGAGGGTACGGTAGGTGTCCTCGGAGAAGTCCTCGTGGCCGGGGGTGTCCAGCAGGTTCATCACCCGGCCCTTGTGCTCGAACTGCATCACCGAGGAGGTGACCGAGATGCCGCGCTCCTTCTCCAGCGCCATCCAGTCGGAGGTGGCATGGCGCGCCGCCTTGCGCCCCTTCACCGTGCCGGCGAGCTGGATCGCCCCGCCGAACAGCAGCAGCTTTTCGGTGAGCGTGGTCTTGCCCGCGTCGGGGTGGGAGATGATGGCGAAGGTACGGCGCTTCGCGACTTCGGTCTGGAGATCGGCCATGGGGGTTCGGACTGCGGCAAAGGAGCGGGATTATACCCGCTCGGTCGGACGCGCAAGATCGGTACTCGAGGGGTTGTTGCGGTGTCGGGCCCGAAGACCCTCCCACGGGGTCGAAGAGGCCCCCAAGGGACAGCCCACCTACAGCAGCGGCTTGGCGTAGATCACCGCGTCTTCGCGCTCCTGTTCGTGGTGGGGATAGTATCCCCGGCGCTGGCCCACCTCGCAGAAGCCCTCCGACTCGTAGAGGGTGCGCGCCGCCAGGTTGCTGGCGCGCACCTCCAGGTACACCGTGTCCGCCTCCTGCTCTCGCGCCAGGCGCAGCATGCGCCGCAACAGGCGCCGCCCGATGCCGTTGCCCTGGCACTGCGGCGCCACGCACAGGTTGAGCAGATGGGCCTCGCCGGCGCCGGTGGAGAGCACCGCATGCCCCACCAGCTCGCCCTGCCGTTCCGCCACCACGCAGTGATAGCCCACGCGCAGGCAGTCGCGCAGGATGCCCATGCTCCAAGGGTGGCTGTAGGCGGCGCGCTCGTTGGCGAACACCGCAGCCAGATCGCCCTCGCGCATCGGGCGCAGGTGCAGCCCGGGCTCCTGCATCACCGCGCTCATGGCCCCTCCCTTCCATCGAGATGACGCCACACCGCCTGCAGATCGGCCCAGGCCTTGGCCTTCTCCTCCGGGCGGCGCAGCAGATAGGCGGGATGATAGGTGACCCGCAGCGGCACCTTCGCCTCGCCCAGGGCGTGCACCCGGCTGCGCAGCCTGCCTACCGAGAGGTCGGTGTCGAGCAGGTTCTTGGCCGCCACCCCGCCCACCGCCAGGATGAGGTCGGGGCCGACCAGCTCGATCTGACGCGCCAGCCAGCCCTGGCAGGCCACCACCTCCTCGGCGCGCGGGTCGCGGTTGCCGGGCGGCCGGCACTTGAGGATGTTGGCGATATAGACCTGGTCGCGGCCCAGACCAATCGCCGCCAGCATGTTGTCCAGCAGCTTCCCGGCGCGGCCGACGAAGGGCTCGCCCTTGCGGTCCTCTTCGGCCCCCGGCGCCTCGCCGATGACCATCAGCCGGGCCTCGCGGTTGCCCACCCCGAACACCGTCTGGGTGCGGGTCTCGCACAGGCCGCAGGCGCGGCAGCGGGCGACCGCCTGTTCCAGTTCCTCCCAGCCCAGGGAGGCGGCCTCCGGCTGTGCCGGCGCAGGACCAGACTCCTCGACAGCGGGAGGGCGCGGCGGTGCTTCGGGCGCCTCGGCGACCATCGGGGGCGGAGTTTCCGGTTCCGGCTGGGCGACGGCGGCCTGCTGGGGGGCCGGCGAGGGACGGCGCAGCTCCCAGAGAGGGATGCCCATGGCGGCGAGGCAGGCCTTGCGG
>CAZVIG010000148.1:0-3121 GCA_964627395.1 uncultured Sedimenticola sp. | reverse complement strand
CGGCGGGGGTCCAGCATGGCTCGCCCCCCTCCTAGCCTCCCCCCGCAAGCGGGGGGAGGGACGAATGGGAGGAGCCCGCCACCAGGGACAGGAGAAAATCGCTGGTGCCGGTCGGGCCTGAAGGCCCTCCCACAGCAAGGCGCTTCCGTGCTGGTTGTGGGAGCGGCTTCAGCCTCGACCGAAGCCCCCTCCCCACTCGTGGGGACGGTTGGGCCGGGGAAACGGTGCCCGGTGCCTCAGACATCGCCCTTCTGCGGATGGGCACGGCGGTCGGCCTCCAGCAGCTTGTTGGCGGCGTTGATGTAGGCCTTGGCGGAGGCGATGACGATGTCGGTATCCGCCCCCTGGCCGTTCACCAGGCGCCCGCCGCGCTCCAGGCGGACGGTCACCTCGCCCTGGCTGTCGGTGCCGCTGGTGATGTTGTTCACCGAGTAGAGCTTGAGATCGGCGCCGGTCTGCACCAGGGCCTCGATCGCCTTGTAGGCGGCATCCACCGGGCCGCTGCCCTCGGCGGAGACGCTGCGCTCCTCGCCATCGATGCTCAGGGTGACATCCGCCTTGGGCACCTCGCCGGTCTCGGAACAGACGTGCAACGACACCAGCTTGATCCGCTCGTTGATCTTCTCCAGCCCCTTGTCGGTGACCAGGGCCTGCAGATCCTCGTCGAAGATCTCGTGCTTCTTGTCCGCCAGCTCCTTGAAACGGGCGAAGGCCTCGTTGAGTTCCTCCTCGGTCTCGAGGTGGATGCCCAGCTCCTCGAGACGGGTGCGGAAGGCGTTGCGCCCGGAGTGCTTGCCCAGGACCATGCGGTTGTGGCTCCAGCCGACGTCCTCGGCGCGCATGATCTCGTAGGTCTCGCGGTGCTTGAGCACCCCGTCCTGGTGGATGCCCGACTCGTGGGCGAAGGCGTTGGCGCCCACGATCGCCTTGTTGGGCTGCACCGGGAAGCCGGTGATGTTGGACACCAGGCGCGAGCAGGGCACGATCTGGGTGGTGTCCAGGCGGGTGTCGCAGTCGAACACGTCCTGGCGGGTGCGCACCGCCATCACGATCTCTTCGAGCGCGGCGTTGCCCGCGCGCTCGCCCAGGCCGTTGATGGTGCACTCCACCTGGCGGGCGCCGTTCATCACCGCCGAGAGGGAGTTGGCCACAGCCAGACCAAGGTCGTTGTGGCAGTGCACGGAGAACACCGCCTTGTCGGCGTTAGGGATGCGTTCGATCAGGGTGCGGATGGTCTCGCCGAACTGCCAGGGCATGTTGTAGCCCACGGTGTCCGGCACGTTGATGGTGGTGGCCCCGGCGTCGATCACCGCCTCGAAGATGCGGCACAGGAAGTCGATCTCGGAACGCCCCGCGTCCTCGGCGGAGAACTCCACGTCGTCGGTGTAGCGGCGCGCGTGCTTGACCGCCCAGATCGCCTGCTCCACCACCTGGTCGGGGGTCATGCGCAGCTTGCGCTCCATGTGCACCGGCGAGGTGGCGATGAAGGTGTGGATGCGCCCGGAGGCGGCGGGCTTCAGGGCCTCGCCGGCGCGGTCGATGTCCTTCTCCAGGGCGCGCGCCAGGCCGCACACGGTGGAATCGCGGACCGTCTCGGCGACCGCCTTGACCGCCTCGAAATCGCCCGGACTGGCGATGGGGAAGCCCGCCTCGATCACGTCCACGCGCATCTTTTCCAGGGCGCGGGCGATGCGGATCTTCTCGTCCTTGGTCATGGAGGCGCCGGGGCTCTGCTCCCCGTCGCGCAATGTGGTGTCGAAGATGATGAGTGGCTGTTTGCTCATGTGCTGCTCCAAACGGGCCGCGCCCTGCTGGCCGCGTGGCCCTGTCTGACGATTCTTTCGGTGCTGGTGGCGATCTTTCCGGCCCTCGCCCGGGCGCGCTGGTCTCTGTTGCCCCTCAGGGCAGCAGGCCTAGCAGGACTGGAGCAGACAGGCGGTAGCCCTGGCCGACGGCCAGCGTGCGGGGAACTGCTTGTCGAGGATGCTGGAAGCGCATGTCGATCCGCCCGTGAATGAAGGTCGAATATAGCCCAGTCACTCGCCGCTTGCCAAGCCCCGGGCGCGGCGCCGCCACAGCCGCCGCAGGGCCAGCAGGGGGCCGGAGACGGCATAGCCCATGAACACCAGGAACAGCACCGGCGCCGGATCCACCAGCACCACCGCGAAGGCCAGCATCACCGCGACGATCGCGAAGAAAGGCACCTTGCCGCGGAAGTCCACCTGCTTGAAGCTGTAGTAGCGCACATTGCTCACCATCAGCAGCCCTGCGGCCAGGGTGAGCAGCAGCATGGGCCAGGCGAGCGATGCACCGCCGAACCCCTTGTCCACCCCCAGCCAGACGCTACCGGCGACGATCGCCGCCGCCGAGGGGCTGGGCAGGCCGGTGAACCAGCGCTTGTCCGCGGTGGCGATCGCCGAATTGAAGCGCGCCAGACGCAGCGCCGCGCCCGCGGTGTAGATGAAGGCGGCCAGCCAGCCGAAGCGCCCCAGGCCGTCCAGCGCCCACTGATAGGCCACCAACGCCGGCGCCAGGCCGAAGGCCACCATGTCCGAGAGGCTGTCGTATTCGGCGCCGAAGGCGGTCTGGGTGTTGGTCATGCGCGCTACCCGGCCGTCCAGGCCGTCCAGCACCATGGCCACGAAGATGGCGATGGCGGCCTTCTCGAAGGCCCCGTTCATCGAGGCCAGCACCGCATAGAAGCCGCTGAACAGCGCCGCAGTGGTGAACAGGTTGGGCAGCAGATAGATGCCGCGGGCGCGCCGCGGGCGCTCCTGCTCCAGCTCGGTGACCTTGGGGGATTCGCTGTTCATGGCCCTCAGTATAGAAAAAAGGCCGCAACGATGCGGCCTTGGGATGACGATACCGGGCGGGCGCCTCAGTTCTTGGACTTGTCCACGATCTTCTGGATCCAGGGCATCATGGCGCGCAGGCGGGCACCCACCTGCTCGATCTCGTGCTCCGCCATCAGACGGCGCCGTGCGGTCATCTCCGGGTAGTTGGTCTGACCCTCGAGGATGAAGCGCTTGGCGTACTCGCCGGTCTGGATGTTGCGCAGGGCCTCGCGCATGGCGGCGCGCGACTGCTCGTTGATGATCTTTTCGCCGGTGACGTATTCGCC
>CAZVIG010000147.1:0-5889 GCA_964627395.1 uncultured Sedimenticola sp. | reverse complement strand
GGCAGCGGCCCGGTGCGCGGCTTTGCCGTCACCCTGGCGATCGGCATCGTCACCTCCATGTTCACCGCCATCGTCGGCACCCGTGCCCTGATCAACCTGATCTACGGCAACAAGCGCCTGCAGCGGCTGTCCATCTGAGTCGGGGAAGGAATCATGCGACTGATCAAGAGCGGCTCGACCATCGACTTCATGGGCAAGCGCCGGCTGGCGCTGGCCTTCTCCACCCTGGCCATGTTGGTGGCCATCGCGGCGATCGCGTTACGCGGCCTCAACCTGGGCATCGACTTCACCGGCGGCACCCTGATCGAGGTGGCCTACCAGCAGGATGTGGACATCGCCGAGGTGCGCAAGGTGCTGGCCGAGGGCGGTATTCAACACTTCTCGGTACAGCAGTTCGGCACCCCGCGCGACGTGCTGATCCGCCTCCAGCAGCAGGAGGGCGAGGACAACAAGCGCCTCAGCGAGCGGGTGTTCGGGCTGCTCTCCAAGGCTGCCGACGGCAAGGTGGAACTGCGCCGGGTGGAGTTCGTGGGACCCCAGGTGGGCGAGGAGCTGACCGAGGACGGCGCCCTGGCGGTGCTGGTGGCGCTGATGGCGATCCTGATCTATGTGGCGCTGCGCTTCGAATGGCGCTTCGCGGTGGGTTCGGTGATCGCCCTGGTGCACGACGTGCTGTTCACCCTGGGCCTGTTCGCGCTGCTGCAGATCGAGTTCGACCTCACCGTGCTGGCGGCGGTGCTGGCGGTGATCGGTTACTCGTTGAACGACACCATCGTGGTGTTCGACCGGGTGCGCGAGAACTTCCGCAAACTGCGCAAGGGCACCCCCGAGGAGATCATCAACATCTCCCTCAACCAGACCCTCAGCCGCACCTTGATGACCTCCTTCACCACCATCCTGGTGCTGCTGGCGTTGTTCTTCCTCGGCGGTGAGATCATCCATGCCTTCGCCTTCGCCCTGCTGGTGGGCATCTTCATCGGTACCTACTCCTCCATCTACGTGGCCAGCACCGCGGCCCTGATGCTGGGGGTGAGCAAGGCCGACCTGATGCCGGTGAAGAAGGAAGGCGCCGTGGACGACATGCCCTGAGCGCCCGGGGCCTGGCCCTGGGATTCCCCCTCCCAGCCTCCCCTACTAAAGTGGGGGCGAACGCCAAGGCGTGTTTGGAATGGCCTTCCTGTGATCGGAGAGGATGCCCCTCATTGTGGGAGCGGCTTCAGCCGCGACATCCTGCCCGTTCAGTCGAGGTATCGCGCCTGCCACTCCCGGTATTGCTGCTGCAGGGCCGCGCAGTAGCTCTCCTTGTCGGTGAAGCCGGCGGGGTCCACGGCATCGAACAGGTGATAGTTGGCCACTGGGTTGGCGGCGCGCATGATCTGCCACAGCTTCAGCGGCAGGGGCTCGCGGCCCCAGAAGAAGTCGCGCTGCGCCTCGTAGTGGATGAACACCGGCACGATGGGAATGCCGGTGTCCAGCGAGATGGCGAAGGCACCGTAGCGGAAGGGATGCACCCGCATGCCCTTCACTCCGCCTTCCGGGTAGAGGGCGACGCTGCGACCGCCCTCCAGATGGCGGCGGATGGCCTGCGCCGCCTCGCGTCGGGACTCCCGCGACTCGCGCCGCACATACAGGGTGCCGGCGGCGGCGCTGATCCGGCCGACGATCGGCCAGTGCCGGACCTCGGCCTTGGCCAGGCTGTCCACGTCGAACAGCGCCGGGATGCCGATGTCCTCGAAGGCGGAGGGGTGGTTGGCGATCATCAGGAACACCGGGGGCAGCGGCCTCAGGTTGTGCTGGTGCAGGCGCAGCTCCACCCCCAGGGCCGCCACCCAGACCCGGCTCCAATGACGGAACAGGGCGCGGTAGATGCGGCGCGGCAGGGGCAGGAAGGCGAGCAGCCACAGCAGCCCGGTGAGCGGCACCAGCTCCGCCCAGCCGGCGAGCATCCCCAGCCAGCGCAGCAGGGCGCGCACCATGCCTCAGGCCTGCAGCAGTTTCAGGATCTGACGACGGGTCTTGGCGCCCAGGCCGGCGGCCTGTATCTGGCCGTCCTCCACCAGGAGCAGGGTGGGGGTGGCGCGTACCCCCAGCGCCTCGGCCAGCTCCGGGTTCTGTCCCAGGTCGGCCTTGACGATGGGATAGCCCTCCTCGCGCAGCTGGTCCACCAGGGGCGTCATGCTGCGGCAGGGCCCGCAGGCCGCCGAATAGCAGTAGATGAGCGCCCGTTCGCCGTGGCGTTCCAGTTCCGGCAGGTGGCGGCGCAGCGAATCCTCCAGCGGGCGGCCGCGGATCGCCTGGGTGGAGAGCCACAGATAGCCCATATAGGCCGCCCAGGTGAGCGTCAGTCCGCCGACCACATAGATCGCCAGGTTCATCTCTCTCCCTCCTTCGATCGCCCCGGCTCCTCTGCGGGACCCTGACGCGATCGGTGGTTCCCTCCCATTACAGGCCATCGGGCCGGGGAATGCCAGTCGCGGCCGCTCCCGATTCAAGTCCCGCCGCTCCCCGCCGATGCACTCCCTGTCCCCCAACGGCGAGACCGACATGGATCTGCAGGACTGGCAACTGCCGCTCGCGATACTCGGATTGGTGATCGCACTGCTGGTCACCGCCGGTCTGGCGCGCCGTTACCAGGAATATCTGGAGCGCCGGCGCGCGTTGCTGCGCCATCTGGTGTTCGGCGCGCGCGAGCTGGAACAGGTCCTGGCGGCGCTGGAGCAGGTGCCCCTGGCTGCCGAGCTGAGACGCGCCCTGCGTGGCGACATTCTGGAGTCCTGGCGTCGGGCGCAGGCGATCAATCCGCGCGACCCGGGACTGGCCCAGGCGGTACAGGCGGCCGAGGCGCGCCAGTCCGCGGATGGCGGTGCCACCGGCGGCCGGGTGCCGGCAGTGAAGGAATCCGCCGATTGCCAGCGTCTGCTGCAGGCCATCGATCACCTGGTGGCCTATCTGAAACGGGGCGGCCCGGTGAGCGGCCGCGATCCCGCGCGCCTTGCCGCCTGGCGGCGGGAACTGCGGGAGCGACGCGCCGAGGTGCTGGCCCGGTATCACGTAGTAGCGGCCACGCGCGCCGACCGCGAGGGACGCAGCGGCGAGGCCCTGGAGCACCTGCAGTATCTGCTGCAGCAGCTCCAGCAGCGCGGGCCGGATACCGACTTCGTGCGCGATCTGTATGCCGAGGCGGAACGGCTGTGCCAACTGGCGCTGCAGGGACGTCCCCTGCAGGAGGCGGTGGGCGAGACGGAGGATCAGAGATCGAACAGGTCCTCGGCGGCCTGACGCAGCGCCTGATCGTCGCTCCCCCGGCCCGATTGGGCGCGGGCCTCGAAATAGCCGCAGAAGTTGGCGCGCGCCTTGTCGGCGACCGGATCCGCCACCGGCTCGGCGCAGGCGTTGGGCCGCGCCGGGTCGTGGAAGCGGCAGTTGTAGCACACATGGGTGGGGCGGCCGCAGCCGGGGCAGGCCCCCTCCCGGGCATAGTCCCGTTCCTGCAATGGCCGGCCGCAGTGCCAGCAGTTGCCCTGCATGTTGTAGCTCATTCTCGCCTCCGGTCGCTGTGGCACCTTGCCGCTTCCTCCTCACCTGTGGAGACGCTGGGAGGAGAAGTCGGGCAAGCGCCTGCCCCTCAATCGATTAAAGCATAGGGCGGATGCGGCCGCTAACCAGGATCGAGCAACCGGAATCGCTGGGAGACGATCTTGTCCGACACCCTGGAAATGAACCTCTGCGGCCGCATCCTGCTGGGTGCGCGCCGTCATGGGATCACCGACCCGGCCCGGGTGGCGGTGTTGGCGCGCTCGGTGGTGGCGGTGATCGATCACCATCATCCCGAGGGCCGGCCCTCGTTGCTGGAGCTGGAGCCGTTGATCACCGAGCAGCTCGCGCTGCTCGAGGCCTCGCTGGTGGAGGCGAAGATGCGCTCCGCCCTGGGTGTGCCGGATGCCTCGGCCGAGGCGGTTCCGCCGCCGCAGGAGCCGGCACCCGAGGAGGCCCCGAAACGGCTGCGCAAGCGCACCCTGAAGGGCAAGGGTCACACCGTGCAGGCCAAGAGCATGGAGGAGAAGCTGCGCGAGGGCCGGGTGCCGGTGCAGGAGCTGCTGCAGAAGGACTGCGTGCAACTGGGCCTGGTGAGCGCCAAGCAGGCCAAGCGCCTGGTGCGTGGCATGCTGGGCAAGCGCCCGGAGGAGGCGGAACAGGAGATCGTCGAGCAGCTCCGCCAGGTGCTGCAGGACCAGGTGAAGGGGATCGTCCGGCGTCTCAAGGGCGGTCCCTGGGCCACGCCGCAGGCGCAGGAGGAGATGCGCCAGGACATCCGCAGCGCCCGCTCGGTGAAGAGCATCCTGATGCTCGCACGCCAGATTGCCAAGGAGCGCGCCGCCTGGGAGAAGAAGCACGGCAGCGGGGGACTGTTCGCCGGCCTCTTCGGCACCCGCCGCTGAATCCGATTTGCCCTGAACGCCAGCGACAGATAGGCTGTCCCCACCAAAAACGACAATGGAGGGTGGGAGATGATGCAGGAACGCTCTGAAAACCGGGCGCGGCACGGCCTTCGGGCAGCGGTGCTGTTGGCGGGGCTGATGGGCCTGCCGGCGGCGGTACCGGCCGCGACGGTGGACTTCTTCTTCGACGATCTGGTGGTGGGCAACGGCCAGCCCATGACCGGGCGCTTCACCTGGCCCTATGCGCCCGGCGATTTCGAGAACGGCAGCGGCCAGTTCACCGAGCTGAACATCCCCGGCTACGACGGCGGGCTCTCCGGTCTGGCGATCACCATCGCCGTGGAGGGGATCGAGTTCTCCCTCACCACCAGCTATCACGACAGGGATCTGGGCATCAATCTGAAGTTGCTCAGCCCCCTCTCGCCCGATGCCCCGGCGCCGGTGGATCTGAGCCAGGATGCCGCCGGCAACTACGCCAGCAAGTTCGTGGTCAGCGGTTTCGGCTCCGCCTACAGCGGGGGCTTCATCAGCGGCAGCGTCTCGCCGGTGCCCCTGCCGGGCAGCGCCTGGCTGTTACTCGGTGGGCTGTCGGTGTTGGGGCTGGGCACCGCGCGCCGTTCCGCCTGAGTCGCCCGGCGGCGACGATTCCTGCCGCCAGTGTGGGGCATAGGTCCGCCGGATCGGTCCGCGTCTTGCCTATAATGGCGCTCGCACCCGTGCCGTCCGGCGGCGGGGTGGCGTTCCCGCTGTCCGGAAGGCACCATGAAATCTCCGTTCAAACTCTCGCTGCGAACCCTGCTGGTGGTCCCCTATGTGGTCCTGGTCGCTGCGCTGGCCCTCATCGGTGGGACCCTGTCCTATCATTCCAGCCGCGATGCCATCGACACCTGGTCCTCGCAGCTCCTGATCGAGACGGTGGAGCGGATCAAACAGGCGGTGGACCGTCACGTCTCCGGTTCGGCGGCGGTGCTGGAGGTCGCCTTTCCCAAGGGGGTGACCGCGCCCGATTCCCTGAAGCGTAACTTCGAGGCCCTGCGTACCCGTTTCTGGCTCGCCACCTCAGTGCATCGCGATCCCAACAACTACGCCTATTACGGGGACCGACAGGGCCGCTTCTTCGGCCTGTTGCGACATTCCGAGTCGGAGGCGGAACTGCGGGTGCGCTGGACCGGCGAGGGGCCGCGTACCATCTATCAGTTCACCGGCATCCACGGCCAGCTCGAGGACCCGGTACAGGAGAAGCGCATCTTCGATCCGCGGGAGCGCCCTTGGTTCAAGGCGGCGCGGGCCGCCCGTCACCAGACCTGGACCGCCATCTACATCGACTTCAAGACCCGCGAGCTGGTGGCCACCCGGGCGCGTCGGGTCGCCGACGACGCAGGCGATTTCGCCGGTGTGGTGGCCACCGACCTGTCGCTGGAACAGGTGAACCGCTTTCTCGGCCAGCTCG
>CAZVIG010000146.1:0-5892 GCA_964627395.1 uncultured Sedimenticola sp. | reverse complement strand
GGCGTGCGACGGTCCATCGCCACCGCGGTGATCCAGGCCTCGGCGGCCAGGGTGGCCCGGCCATGCCAGAGCGAGGCGCTGTCGCCGTCGAGCAGCAGCAGGTACTTCTTCAGCGCCTGGCGCAGCTTTTGCTCCACCCGCGCCCGTTGCGAGGGCTGCCAGCCCTCGAAGTCGTGCAGCAGGTCATAGGCGATGGCGATCCGCCAGCCGTTGCCGTATTTGCCGGAGGCGGCGGGCGTCTCCACGCGGCTGTCGAGGATGGCCGCGAGCGCGCGTCGTCCGGTGCCGGCATCGCCCTTCATCAGCCAGCAGGCGGCGCGTGCCACGATGTCCCCACTGCCGCAGGGGTGGGACAATTGCTTGGTGGAATAGAGCGCACCGCGTTGCCGGAACCATTCCAGCCGTTCGGCGGCCGGCTTGCCGGCGACCTCGGGGAACAGGATCCGCGGATGGGCGCGGCGCACGCGGCCGTCCAGCTTGTGGTCGGCATAGCGGGGGGAGGGCAGGAAGAGGTCGTAGATCGGGCCCTGTTGGATGCCTGCCCGCTTGAGGACGGCCACCGCGGCCTGGCGGGGCGTCACCTCGTAGTGCCGCAGCAGATAGACCACCGCCACCAGGGCGGCGACGTGCGCGAGCAGGCCCGTGAGCATCAGGTAGCCCCGCAGCGCCTTCGTCAGTCGTCTGGCCCAGTTCTTCATCCGCCGCTCGCCATGTGTCGCTTCCCTGTGCCGCCGTCGCGGGTGCGCGGCGATTCATGGTAACAGAAGCCGGGCCCTCTACATCCCGCCCCAGAACTCCGAGTCCTTCGCCAGGAACTGGTCGAAGGGAATGTAGTGCGAGCCGTCGCAGGAGAAGTTCAGCCCCACGATGCCGTTGAAGATGTTGATCGAGCCGGCGCGCAGGTAGATGGTCTCGTCCGCGAAGCGCAGTTGCCGGAAGGTGTCGAAGATGGGGCGGATGGCGTGCTGCGGCACCAGCGCATCCGGGGGGTAGTCGCGGTGCGGAAAGGCGAGGCAGATGTCGGGGTCGACCAGGTCCTCGAACTCGATCACCTGGTAGCGGTAGGGGTCGTCCAGGGTCCAGACGGTGGCCCGGCTGCTGGAGAAATGCAGCTTGAGGTGGAAGACCCCGTTGTCGGCCATCAGCTCCTCCACCACCGGCAGGATCTGGTCGATGTGGCGGTCCAGGCGGCTGGGCACGCGGGTCTGCTGGAACACCTGGCTGCGGATCGCCGGGTCGCCCTTGATCTGGCGCCAGCGCGAGGGATCGGAATAGAGTTCCTTGGTGATCGGCAGCTTGCGCAGGTCGAAGTCGGCGCCCAGCCAGCCGACGTGTTCTCCGTCGCGCCACACCTTCTGCAGCGCGGTCACCGAGGGGCGGTTGGCGCGCAGGCTGATGTAGGCCTCCGAGAGGGTCATGTCCGCGTTCGGGTCGATCTGCCGGAAATAGGGGCGGTCGGCGCGGTCGCGGCCGAAGTCCTCCGGCATCAGGCCGTTCTCCGAGGCATTGGAGCTGATCTGGCGACCGTCCCGGTCCAGGGCGTACAGATAGGTGACATAGGGCACCTTGCGCATCGAGGACTGCAGCTCGGCGTCCAGGGCCTCGCGGTCGTCCCACACCTCCGCCACCCGCTTGGCCGCGCGGTGCATGGGGTCCACCAGCATGTTGTGCAGCATGGCGCGCTGGCGCCGGATGTGCTGCTGTAGCGGAGACTCGGAGGTGGCGTCGTTCATCCTTGGATCGCCTCAGTCGGTTCCCTTGCCCGGCAGCGGAAAGGGGGTGACGTTGGTGCCGCTGCCGTCGATGTCCAGGATCCGGTTCTCGCCCTGGGAGGCCACCTGGTCGATGCGCACCACCGCGGGCATCGGCACCAGGATGCGCTCCACGCCCTCGAATTCGCTCTTGAGCTTCTCCTCGGCGGGATCGATCACCAGGGCGGTGTGCTCGCCGAACAGCAGCCCCCGTACCTCCACGAAGCCGGGGATCTCGCTCTGCGAGACCTGTTGGGCGTGCAACAGGTAGAGCTTGCCGTTGTTGTGGAACAGGATGCGGAAGATCTGCATGACGGGCCTCTGGAATCCGGCCCCCATTTTACGGCGCCGCGGCCAGGGTTGCAGGGGAAACTGCGCTATGATGACGGCATTCGAATCATTCGTTCTGCACCCACCATGAGCCTGTTCAAGGAACTGGAAAGACGCGAGACCGGCGCCTCGGTGCCGCTGGAGGAGGCACTGGCCGCGCTGCCCTGGAACGCCGACGGCCTGCTCCCGGCGATCGCCCAGCAGCACGACACCGGCGAGGTGCTGATGCTGGCCTGGATGAACGAAACCGCGCTGCGCGAGACCCTGACCACCGGCCGGGTCTGCTATTGGTCGCGCTCCCGCCGGTCGCTGTGGCGCAAGGGCGAGTCCTCCGGCCAGGTGCAGCGTCTGGTGGAACTGCGCTTCGACTGCGACGGCGACACCATCCTGTGCCGGGTGGACCAGACCGGCCCCGCCTGCCACACCGGGCGGCGCGACTGCTTCTATCTGAAGGTGGAGGGCGACCGCCTGGTGGTGGACAAGGCCCCCCTGATCGACCCGGAGACACTCTATGGCCGCTGAGCTGCGCATCGAGCCCATCCCTGCCTTCGAGGACAACTACATCTGGCTGCTGAGCCGCGATGGCCACGACGGCTGTGCGGTGGTGGACCCCGGCGACGAGGACCCGGTGCAGGAGACGCTGGCGGCGCGCGGCCTGCGCCTCGAGGCGATCCTGATCACCCACAAGCACGGCGACCATGTGGGCGGGGTCGCCGCCCTGCAGGCGGCCTGGCCGGAGGCGGTGGTGTACGGGCCGGCGCACGAACCCATCCGCACCGTGCAGCGGGGCCTGGGCTCGGGCGACATCGTTGAACTCGAGGGGCTGGACCTGGCGCTGGACGTGCTGGACGTGCCCGGCCATACCGAAGGCCACATCGCCTACACCGCGCCTGGGCTGCTGTTCTGCGGCGACACCCTGTTCGCCTGCGGCTGCGGGCGGGTGTTCAGCGGTACCTTCGAACAGCTCGCCGAATCGCTGCGCGCGCTGGCCGAGCTGCCGGCCGATACCCGGGTGTACTGCGCCCACGAGTACACCCTGGACAACATCGGCTTCGCCAAATGGGTGGAGCCGGACAATCCCGACCTGCTGGCGCGCGAACAGCGGGTGCAGGCGCAACGCGGCGCGGGCGCGCCCAGCGTGCCCTCGGAGCTGGCCGAGGAGCTGCTCACCAACCCCTTCCTGCGCACCGACCAGCCGTCGGTGATCGCCGCCGCGGAACGCTGGGCCGGGCGCCGCCTGGCCTCGCCCACCGAGGTGTTCGCCGCCCTGCGCACCTGGAAAGACAAGGAATACGACTGATGAGCGCCATCCTGATCAAGAACGCCCGCCTGGTGAACGAGGGCGAGGTGCGCGAGGGAGACCTCCTGGTACGCAGCGGGCGCATCGAGCGCATCGGGGGCGAGATCCCGGCCGGCGATGCGCAGGTGATCGAGGCCGGGGGGCTGACCTTGATGCCCGGCATGATCGACGACCAGGTGCACTTCCGCGAGCCAGGGGTGACCCACAAGGCCGACATCGCCAGCGAATCGCGCGCCGCAGTGGCCGGCGGCATCACCAGCTTCTTCGACATGCCCAACACCAAGCCTCAGACGGTCACCCTGCAGGCGCTGGAGGACAAGTTCGCGCTCGCCGCAGGCCGCGCCTGGGCCAACTACGCCTTCTATCTGGGGGGCACCAACGACAACATCGACGAGATCCGGGCCCTGGCGCCCGACCAGACCTGCGGCGTCAAGGTGTTCATGGGCGCCTCCACCGGCAACATGCTGGTGGACGATCCCGTCACCCTGGAGGCGATCTTCCGCGACTGCCCGACCCTGATCGCCACCCACTGCGAGGACACCCCGACCATCCAGGCCAACGAGGCCCGCTACCGCGAGCAGTACGGCGAATGGATCCCGGTCCGCCTGCATCCGGCGATCCGCAGCGAGGAGGCCTGCTGGAAGTCCTCCTCGCTGGCGGTGGAGCTGGCGCGCCGCCACGGCACCCGGCTGCATGTGCTGCATCTGACCACCGCGCGCGAGCTGGCGCTGTTCAAGCCCGGCCCGGTGGCGGGCAAGCGCATCACCGCCGAGGCCTGCGTGCACCATCTCCATTTCTGCGACGCCGACTACGACCGCCTGGGCAGCCTGATCAAGTGCAATCCTGCGATCAAGACCGCCGAGGACCGCGCCGCCCTGCGTCGGGCGCTGGCCGAGGACCGGCTGGACGTGATCGCCACCGACCACGCCCCCCATACCTGGGACGAGAAACAGGACCCCTCCTACTTCAAGTCGCCCGCCGGACTGCCGCTGGTGCAACATGCCCTGTGCATGGCGCTGGAGCTGGTGCACGACGGCGATCTCGAACTGGCGCAACTGGTGCGGAAGACGGCGCACGCCCCCGCCGAGCTGTTCGGCGTCCGCGAGCGCGGCTTCCTGCGCGAGGGCTACTGGGCCGACCTGGTGCTGGTGGACATGGACCGGCCGCAGACGGTGCACCGCGAGGAGGTCCTCTACAAGTGCGGCTGGAGCCCGCTGGAGGGCGCCACCCTCCGCTCCTCGGTGGCGATGACCTTCGTCAACGGCGAACTCAAGTACGAGCGCGGCGAGTTCCACGGCGGCCCGGGGGGGCAGCGTCTGCAGTTCGATCGCGGGTGAGAGCAGAACCGCGAAGGACGCGAAGGTCCGCAAAGGGGGCAGAGTTCAACCGCGCCCTACGCACCACTTGTGGGAGCGGCTTCAGCCGCGACAGCCGCCGTGACTGCCATCAGAAGCCGGGGCTGAAGCGCCTCCTTCGAGAACCGTCCCGAAGTTTTCACCTTTGGTAGCTCGAGACATCGTGGCACGCCCGCTCAGGCCGCCACGGCCTCGGCGATGGCGCCCTTGTCCACCCCCTCGAAGGCGCGCACCCGGAAGCGGTGGCCGGGGTGCTCCCGCGCCAGGGTGTCGGCGATGTGCCGGGCCAGGTTCTCGACCGTGGTGTCGCAGTCCACCAGATAGCAGCGTTCCGCCGGCAGGCGCAGCAGGAAGCGTCCCTGGGCGCTGTCGTAGCCGAACCACATCTCCTCGCCTTCCTGCTTGTTCAGGTCCTCGCGGCTGGCGATGTAGATGTCACGCCAGCGTTCGCACCAGGCCGCCTCCAGGTCGCGGTCCCGCTCCCCGTCGCGCTCGATCACCAGGCGCGAGCGGTGGCCGTGGGCGATGCGCTGGCAGTTGCCGCAGTGGTGTCTGAGGCCGTGGCTGTAGTGATAGAAGGCGCCGTCGATCGCCTCGGGGCGCAGCCGGATCTCCAGCGAGGTCACGTTGTCGGGCAGTCGGGGCCGCAGGCGCTCGCCGATGGCCGCGGCCACGTGCTCGGGCGTCACCTCCGGCGCGTCGATGCGGCACACCGCCTGCTCGGGGCTGCTGTGCTGGATGAAGGCGCCGCTGCGGGTCTCGAAGTTGAGATGCGACATGCCGCGGCGCGCCTGCTCCACTAGTCCGGGGTACTGCATGGGCAGCAGCAGCCGGTGGTCGAACGCCTCGTCCACCAGTTGCTTGATGTCACGCTTCACGTCGGCGAAATCGAGCACCATGCCCTGGGCGTCCAGGTCGCCGCCCAGAGTCACGTCCAGCAGCCAGCTCTCGCCCAGCAGCCCCCGCTCCGGGTGCAGATAGGAGAAGTCCAGGGTGGTGAGGCGATCGACGAAGAGCTGGAGCATGAGCGGGGCGCGGGAGCGGACCGGCAAGTGATGCCAAACGGGTCGCCGGCAGTATAGCAGCCGCCGGTGGACGGATGATGGAGCCACTGGGCGGAATCGAACCGCCGACCTACTGATTACGAATCAGTTGC
>CAZVIG010000145.1:0-5907 GCA_964627395.1 uncultured Sedimenticola sp. | reverse complement strand
CGGAACTGGATGTCGATCTAACACCAGAAATCATTGAGCACCCTGAGCGTTTCCCACTCAAAGCAAAAAATGCATAACAAACGCATTGAGTCTGCGCTCCTCCGGGGCGCCGGACCTCGCTTACGCTCGGCCGGTCATGCGCAACGTTACATCGTCAAGGGGCCGTCCGCAGCCCAATAGCGCATCGAGATGCTCGTCCTCCGGCGTGATGGTGCCGTTGAAGTAGTCTATCCCCAGGCTTGATCCGCGAGCACCATCAGTCGGTCCGCATTGCCTCCAGATCACCCTCCCAGAGCAATTTTCCCCGGAACAGCTGGATCTTCTCCTGCCTTTTCAACCTGACCAGCGTCTTGAGACCCAGCTCGACCGCTTCGTGCCTGGTTTTTGCCCCGGTAAGTTTCAGGGCTTCGCTCATCAGGTCGTTGTCGATCACGATGTAGATGCGCATGCCAGCTCTGGTTGCATGAGATTGCCCGTCAAGGAACATGGGTAACCTCCTGGACGAAGGATTGTCAAACGCGGTTCCTCATACGGTCCGGCGATGTTCCCGAGAACCGACAAATTTTGACGTTTCCGCAACGGCCGTTGGCGGACAACGGGGCTGTTTGTAGAATCGATCCAGGGGTGGCCGTCGGGGAGACTGCTTACCCGGACGGAAGAAGCCCGAATATCCCGCCCAACCAAGGATCGAGGAGGTGTCATGTCTTCGCTCTCTAGGAAATGGCTGGTCCCAGTCGGGATGATGATTGGTTTGGTGTCATCTGCACAGGCGGCACTGGTGGGGCGTCTCCCGGCAACGGTTGGGGGCACGGATTATCAGGCCTACTATGACGACGACTTGGACGTCACATGGATCGCCAACGCCAATCTCGCCGCAACCGAGACCTTCGGCGTGGCCAATATTAATGCTAATGGCACCATGAAGTGGGGTACCGCAAAAGCCTGGGTCGGTGCCATGAATGTGAACGACTACCTGGGCTTCAGCGACTGGCGGTTGCCCTACACGTTTCAGCCGGATCCTACCTGCAGCAACCAGACGATCGACGAGGAGGGCGTGGTGACTTCGTACGGTGTGGATTGCACCGGCAGCGATATGGGGCATCTCTATTATGTCGAGGGAGTCACCTCGGGTACGCCTGGTCCGTTTTCCAATGTAATGGATTATTACTATTGGTCGGGCACGCCCTATTACGCCAACGAAAACTATGCGTGGGACTTCCATTTTGCTGGGCCGGATATCGCTGGGAATCAAAACTACAATAGCAAAGCCAACTACTTTTACGTTTGGGCTGTGCGGGATGGTGACGTCAGTCAGGTTCCCCTACCGCGGGCGATCTGGCTGTTCGCAGGCGCCTTGCTTGGGGTCGCGGGCGTAGCACGGCGCAGAGCCTGAGGCTCTCATAGCAAAGATCAGCGGAATCCCGGGATGGGGCATCGAGGGCAATGCCCCTAAGCCGGTTCAGCGAGCCGTCTTCGATGCGCGCGGACCAGGCTCGGCCAACAACCGATCCAGCGTCTCCATTACCTCCGGCCCGTCCCACTCGAAGGCGCCGAAGCCGCCGTAGCGGATGCGGTGGCGGCGATCCAGGACGAAGGTGGTGGGGAAGGCGTGCACCCCCCAGGCGGCGAGGGCCTTGCCGTCGGAATCCAGCAGCACCGGAAAGTCCACCGGCTTGTCGGCGAGGAAGGCGCGCACCTGTTCGGGCGATTCGCCCACCTCCACCGCCAGGATCTCCAGCCCCTGGTCGCGGCGTGCGCGGTACAGCCGCTGCAGGGAGGGGATCTCTTCCACGCAGGGCGGGCACCAGGTGGCCCAGAAGTTGACCAGCACCACCTTGCCGCGCGCGTCGCTCAGGTCGATGGTACGGCCGTCCAGCCCTGGCAGGCGCAGCGGCGGTGCCGCCTCGGGAGGCGTACGCGGGCGCAGCAGGGAGCCGCCCTTAGCGGCCTCGGGGGCCGCATCCTCGCCGGCCAGCGGGACGGCCCGGGCGGGCAACCCGCCCAAGGGATCGAGCTGACGCATCGCCTCCAGGACCATCGCCGGCAGGCGGCGGGTGGTTTCCTCCTCGGCGGGGGTGGTGTCCTCGCGCCGGTTGAAGGCGTCACGCACGCCGGGCAGCACGCGCACGAACACCGGCGCGCCGCCCGCCTGCAGGCGCTCGATCACCTCGCGCACGCCCCAGAAGCCGCCGGCGTTGCGCGGCTGCAGGATGAAGATGGGCAGGTTGCTGGCGTCGATGATGGGCAGGAACTCGGTCGCCTCGCCGCCCTGCGGGGTGCGCCGGAACAGGCGCGGGCCGATCGCGATCAGGCCGCGGATGGCGGCGGTGTCGCGCCCGGACTGCTGGTAGCGGCGCAGGGCGCGCAGCGCCAGGCCCACGCTGCGCCCCGGCGCCATCACGAATACCTTGCGGCCTTGTTCTGCGGCGCGCGCCAGCAGTTCGGCGATCGCCTGCGGCGGCACCCCGTTGAGACTGTAGCGGCCGGGGGCCAGGAACCAGGCGGCATGCAGATCGGGCAGCCAGACGGTCACGCCGCGCGCCGCCAGGGCCTCGGCGGTCGCCTGTTGGCGCGGTGACAGGCCGAATTCCGAGGGCAGCCACAGTAGCAGGCGGTCGCCGCCCTGGGCGGCGAAGACGCTCAGCGGGACGGTTTCGCCGCTGGACAGTTCGATCTCTCGCGTCTCGGCGGCGAGCAGCGGTTGCGAGAGCAGCCACAGCAGCAGGATCAGCAGGCGCATCGGACCTCCCCAGGGCACGGAAAAGGCGCAGTATAGCCGCCATTCCCGCGCCCGCGCCGGGTTGATGGGCAACCCTGCGCCGCGCAGCATGCGGGCATGAAGTCGCTGCACGATCTCCAGTTCGACAACCGTTTCGCGCGCCTGCCCGAGGCCTTCTACGCCCGCGTCCAGCCGCGTCCGCTGCCCGACCCGCACCTGGTGGCGGTGAGCGAGCCCGCCTGCGCCCTGCTGGACCTGGACCCGGCGAGCCTGGAGCGCCCGGAGGCGATCCGCTGCCTGGTGGGCGAGGCGCCGCTGCCCGGCGCCGAGCCGCTGGCGGCCCTGTATGCGGGACACCAGTTCGGGCGCTTCGTGCCGCAACTGGGGGACGGCCGCGCCATCCTGCTGGGCGAGGTGTGCAACGCCGCCGGCGAGCACTGGGAGATCCAGCTCAAGGGTGCCGGCATCACCCCCTGGTCGCGGGACGGCGACGGGCGGGCGGTGCTGCGCTCCAGCATCCGCGAGTTTCTCTGCTCCGAGGCGATGGCCGGGCTGGGCATCCCCACCACCCGGGCGCTGGCCCTGCTGGGCGGCGACGAGGAAGTGTATCGCGAACGTATCGAGCCCGGCGCCATCCTGGTGCGGCTGGCGCCCAGCTTCGTGCGCTTCGGCTCCTTCGAGGTGTTCTACTACCGCGACCAGTACCGCCGCCTGGAGGAACTGCTCGCGCATGTCATCGAGCACGACTATCCCGAACTGGCCGAGGCGTCCAATCCCGCGCTCGCGCTGCTCCAGGAGGTGGTGCGCCGCACCGCGCGCCTGGTGGCGCAGTGGCAGCTGGTGGGCTTCGCGCACGGGGTGCTGAACACCGACAACATGTCCATTCTGGGCCTGACCCTGGACTACGGCCCCTTCGGCTTTCTGGATGCCTACGACCCCGGTTTCGTGTGCAACCATTCCGACTGGCAGGGGCGCTACGCCTTCGACCGCCAGCCGAGCATCGGCCTGTGGAACCTGAGCTGCTTGGCACAGGCGATGCTGCCGCTGCTGAACCCGGAAGACGGCGAGGCCGCGGCCGAGCTGGCGCGCGATGCCCTGGCGCAATACGAGCCGGTGCTGGTGGAGACCTGGGCCGCGGGATTGCGCGCCAAGCTGGGCCTGCGCGAGGCGCGCGACGAGGACCAGTCCCTGGCCACCCGTCTGCTGGACTGCATGGCCGCGCAGCGCGCCGACTACACCCTGACGTTCCGCCGCCTCGCCGATCTGCGGCTCGACGGCGACCCTGCCGACGATGCCCCGCTGCGCGCGCTGTTCGCCGATCCGGCCGCGCTCGATCCCTGGCTGGCCGACTATCGTGCGCGGCTGCGCGCAGAGGGCAGCGACGACGCCGAGCGCCAGGCGCGCATGCGCGCGGTGAATCCGCGCTACATCCTGCGCAACTATCTGGCGCAGCAGGCCATCGAGCGCGCCGAGGCGGGCGATTTCAGCGAGGTGAAGCGCCTGCTGAAGGTGCTGGAGCGGCCCTTCGACGAGCAGCCGGAGCATGCCGAACTGGCCGATCTGCCGCCGGCCTGGGCGGCGGAGATCAGCGTGAGCTGTTCCTCCTGACAGCTAGGCCCGTCGGGGCGTCGTACAATGCGCCCCTTCCCGCGAGCGGAGTGCGAGCATGCAGATACCCTTCAGCGAACGTCCCGGCCGGCACGAGCGCCAGTACCGGCGGCGTCTGGACAATCCCCTGTTTCCCACCCCGGCGGTGGCCGACGACGAGGCGCTGCTGGAGGCGCAGCGTCTGGACCACGAGGAGCTGATCGCCTTCATCGGCGAGCTGCGCGAGGTGGTGGCGCGCGCCGTGGACCTGGAGCCGCGCGCCGAGACGGAGGTGGTGCTGAAGCTCAAGGAGGACCTGGAACGGCTCTACGAAACCGCCTGCGGGGTGGCCGACGAGCAGGCCGACAACAAGGCCGCCATCCAGCACCTGCTCGGCGTCATCCTGCGCACCATCCGCGCCAATGCCGAGGGCGACGCCCTGGCCGCGCAGGAGCTGGCGATGGAGGCACAGGCCCGCGCCCTGCACTTCGAGCTACTGCAACAGCCGCTGGTGGCCGACCTGCTGCACCCCGAGTCGCTGATCGGGCCGGACGAACTGGTGCCCACCCTGCTCAGCGAGAGCGAGGCCGCGGTGGCCGCCGCCCTGCAGCTCTTCGACGAGGCTCAGCGGGAACAGCTCGCGCGCGACGCCCGGGAACTGCTGGCGCAGCGCGATCCCGAACGCCGCCGCCCCGAGGCCTGGGCGCGTTTGGCGCAGATCGCCGGGGATAAGGGGCTACAGTAGCCGACGCCCCTGTGGGAGCGGTTTCAGCCGCGACCGGAAAGGCCGTCGGGCCTGAAGGCCCTCCCACAGTGGGCAATCTTCATCATCCCTGTGGGAGCGGCTTCAGCCGCGGCTGAAAAGGTTGTCGGGCCTGAAGGCCCTCCCACAGCCGGAAACCAGTGCCATGCTCCTGTGGGAGCGGCTTCAGCCGCGACCGAAAAGGCCGTCGGGCCTGAAGGCTCCCCACAGCGGGAGATCTCCACCGCCTCTGTGGGAGCGGCTTCAGCCACGACCGCTTTCGTGTCCAGATTGCGTTACTAATTTTCCGATAGCCACACGGCATCCCAGAACGGATATTCGCCGACTGAGCGAGACAATCCGGCGCGAAGCGGATTGGCGATGATATAGCGCGCTACCTTCACGACGTCCTCGTCTCCTCGCAGCGCCCGGTCATGAAACCCGGGCTGCCATACGGGACCTGATTGTTGGTTTAGATGGTTGATAAGACGTGCAGTGCGTCCCTTCATTCTGGCCACCACGGTCGCAAGAGATTTGCTGTCCAGTTGGATGAGCCAATGCAGGTGATCGGGCATCAGGACCCACGCGAGGGTCGTGGCCAGATTCGTCGTGTTCGGCTTGGCGATCTCGCGAGATACGAGACAGGCGGCCCAGAAATCCAGGAAGCGGGGCTCGCGCCGATGAGTGACCGTTGTGATCAGGTAATAATGGCCAGGGAGGGAGATGCGCCCTTTCCGCAGCGCGGCATAGCCGCGCGGTCGTGATTGCACCATGTCGTCTTCCTTGACGGGCAGTAGAGCTACTCGGCCGATAGTATATGTCGGGCCTGAAGGCCCTCCCACAGCCGGAAACCAGTGCC
>CAZVIG010000144.1:3184-5931 GCA_964627395.1 uncultured Sedimenticola sp. | reverse complement strand
ATCCCCCATCCTGCGCCCCATGCGCAACACGGGGAGGACATCGATGCGAACCATCCAGATCCTGGTCCTTGGACTGGTCGGCGGCATGTTGCCGTTCCACTCGGCCATGGCCGATCCCGATGGCGAACGGGCGGCACTCGCCCGGATCGTCCACGAACTCCAGGCACTCCAGCCCCTGATCGATGAAGCGGCCGCCCAGGCCGATCCGGATGCCCGCATCCACTTCCAGTACGACTGGCTGCGCCAGGACCTGGATCGTATCCGCCTCGGCATCGAGGCGCACATCGACACCCCTCGTGCAGAGCCCCGTTCCTTCCCACCCCTGCGTGGCGATTACCGCCGGTGAGGTTGAATCATGACCGCGGCACAGAATGCGGCATTCCAGGCGGGCTCCGGTGTCACACCGGCTACGTTGCTGACTGGTATCGCCTCCGTGGTGCTGGTGCTCGCCTTCGTCTGGGTCATCTGGGTGTCACTAGGCACCTTCCGCGCCTGGCAGAACGGCCAGGTCGTGTTGTTCGATGTGGTCTGGACGGCGCTGCGCGCGAGCATCGTGCTGATGGTGCTGGGTTTCTATCTGCGGTGACGGCATTCGGCCGGGGCCGTACTGGTTCGGGGAAATCCCCGGTATTCGTAACAGGGGGCAACCCCGCAACCTTGGAGAGAAAGGGCAATGATGAGAAAGATGGCAAAACGGGTGGCAGCCGGTGTCGGGTTGCTGGCGATGTCGGCGGGACAGTCGGTGTGGGCGGCCTTGCCTACCCCGGTGGCCCCCAGCACGGCGCCAGCGGCCGGTGACTGGATCGGCCTGATCAAGGGCTACATCAAGGATGGCGGTCTCGTCCTGGGGCTGGCGATCGCCGTGCTTGGTTTCCTGTGGATCGCCTATCTGGGCTTCGCCAAGTTCAACGAGGCTCGCCAGGGCAAGGCCGAATGGGCCGAGGTGGGCGTGCTGGGCATCGTCGGTGCGGTGGTGCTTATCTTTGCCAGCTACCTGCTGACCGAAGCAGCCGGCGTCATCTGATTCATGCCCAGTCGCGACGACATCCTCGCCGACCGGCTCAACGTGGAACCGGCGATCTTCAAGGGCTGCTCGTCTTCGGAGCTGGGCATCATCGTGGGTGTGGCCGCGCTCATCTGGTTGCCTGTATCACTCCTCCTCGCAGGACTGATGGGTGCGGTCACCATGGGGTTCGGGCTGGCCGGTGTCGGCGTGGTGGGGACCGTGGTCGTCATGGCAGGGCTGTTCCAGCGCCTGAAGCGCGGCCGGCCGGACGGCTACTACCAACAACAGGTGGCCATCTGGCTGTCGGACCACGGTCTGCGCCGGGCACCGTTCATCCGCCGAAGTGGCGCCTGGGACATCGGAAGGGCGCATGCGACGTTACCGCACCGAGATCGATAACGTCCGTTCCCACCTGCGCTCCCTGTGGGTGGTGATCGGTCTCCAGTTCGTGGTGATCCTGGCGCTCTGGTTCGGCTGGAGCCAGGCGCCGAAGCGGCTGACCGTCCATGTGCCACCGGACCTGCGTTCCGGAGCCACCCTGGCGGTCGACGAGGTGCCGCCGGCCAATGTGTATGCCTTTGCCTTCTACATCTTCCAGCAGCTCAACCGCTGGCCGGAAGATGGGGCAAAGGACTATGGCAAGGCGATCTTCCGCATATCGCCCTATGTCACCCCGCGCTATCGGGCCGAACTGATGGCAGACATGGAGATGAAGGGGCGGCAGGGTGAACTCGCTTACCGGGTGCGGGGTGTCCAAGAGATCCCGGGGCACGGCTATGAGGAGCGTCGTGTCGACCTGCTCGCCCCGGGTGTCTGGGTCGTGTGGCTGGATCTCGAACTGTCGGAGTCGGTGAAAGGCATGACCGTGAAGCGAACCGCCATCCGCTACCCGTTGCGGGTCGTGAGCCTGGACGTCGATCCCGAGGCGAACCCCTGGGGTCTGGCACTCGATGGATTCACGGCCGAAGGGCCACGCCGGCTGACGGAATCGGAGCTCCAAGAAGCAACCCCGAAGTGAGACGCAAAAGGAATATCCGATGAAAGCAGACAACGGCTATCGGCATCTCATCATCACTTGGCTCGGCCTGGCCTGTCTTCTGATCCTGTCGCAGGCCCATGCCGACGTGCCCGAGCGGATCGAGTGGAAGAAGGCGCCGATCCGGTTGACGCTGAGGGTAGGTGAGGAACAGCGGATCGAGTTCCCCACCTCGGTGAAAGTCGGTGTGCCGACCACCATCCAGCCGTTGCTGCGTACCCAGAGTGTCGATGGAACGGTCTATCTGCTGGCCCATGCCGCATTCGCTGCCAATCGGCTCATGGTGCGCGAGCTGGACAGCGGACGGATCTATCTGTTCGATGTCGAGGCCACCAAAGCGGGTGGCCCCGTCCATCCGATCCAGATCCATGTCACGAAACCCCATGCAACGGAGACCACACCGGTAGAAAACCAGGATGCCGGTCGGCTCGATTACGTCCAACTGACCCGGTTCGCGGCTCAGCAACTCTATGCCCCATCGCGCCTGCTGAAAGACCGGCCGGGAATCGTTCGCGTCCCGGTCAGGCGGGATGCCGTCGATCTGATCCACGGCGGCGCCATCGAGGCCAGACCTCTGGTCGCCTGGCGTGCCGGTGGTCTCTATGTCACCGCCGTCAAACTCACCAACCGCACCGACCAGGCACAGACCCTGGATCCCCGTGATCTGCGCGGCGCCTGGTTGACGGCGACCTTTCAGCATCACCG
>CAZVIG010000144.1:1271-3084 GCA_964627395.1 uncultured Sedimenticola sp. | reverse complement strand
CAGCTGCGCAAGGAGAACCAGGAACTTCTGGCCAATCGGCACCAGATCGAGGAGAACGTCACCACGCGGCTGCGACGTGAACTGCTCTCCCGCGAGAAAGGCAAACAGGCACGCGATCGCATCGACTCGGGCGTGCTCTCGTCCCTGACGGCACGAGTGGATGCACTCTCCCAGGCGCTCTCAGGAAAACACTCGACCTCGGTCGGGCAGGATATCCCGGTGGGGCTGGGTCTCGAAGGCGTGGGTGCGAGCGGTGTGCCTACCGAGGGCCTGGTCTGGATCGACCCGTTGGATGCTCCGTCTGCCGATGGCGCGTCGCAGAGTAGCAACAGCCTGCTGCGCCGAGCCGGCCGGTCTACCGGGCGCCTGCTGAACTCCGCTGGTGAGGGCGTGAGCCATCTCGCCAAGAAGGTAGACAGCATCCATCCCGTCTATACCGTTCCCCGCAACGCCACGCTCATCGGCTCGACCGCCATGACCGCCCTGGTCGGCCGGGTCCCGGTGCAGGGGCAGGTACGCGACCCCATGCCGTTCAAGGTGATCACCGGTGCCGACAACCTGGCCGCCAATGGTCTCACCGTACCGGGCGTGCAGGGCATGGTGTGGAGCGGCACGGCGATCGGTGACTGGACGCTCTCCTGTGTGACCGGCCGGCTCGATTCGGTCACCTTCGTGTTTCAGGATGGCACCATCCGTACCATCTCGGCCGACGACCGGGGGAAAGGGGGTGCGCAGAAATCACTGGGCTGGATCTCCGATGAACAGGGTATCCCCTGTATCACCGGTGAGCGCAAGACCAATGCCCCGGCCTTTCTCGGCCAGCGCATCGGCGTGATGGCTATCCAGGCTGCCGCCGACGCGGCGGCCAATGCCGAGACCACCTCGGTGGTGAGCAGTGCCGGCAGCGTGACGAGCAGCGTCAGTGGCGATGCCGGCCGCTACGTGCTGGGCAAGACCGTCTCTGGTGGCAGCGAAGAGATCGCCAAGTGGCTCCAGGAGCGGCAGTCCCAGAGCTTCGATGCCGTCTTCGTCCCGGCCGGCACCCGCATCGCCATCCATGTCGACCGTGAACTCCCCATCGATCTCGATACCACCGGCAGGAAACTGACCCATGCAAAACCCCTCGATCCTCATCTCCGCGCTCGGCTCGATTAGCCTGGTGTTGGGCGGCTGCGCCAGTACCAAGGAGGCCGTACTGCCCCAGGATGGCCCGACCATGAAGGCCATCTACGAGCGCCATATCCAGGAAATGAACATGCAGAGCCCGCAGGTCCTCCGGCGCGAGCTGGGCAGACGCCCCCTGAAGACGGGCGAGGCCGATCTGCAGGGCTACAGCCGGGATGCCTTCAACGAGATCGACGTGCTCTTTCCGCGCCTGCCGAACCCGACCCTGGTGATGTATGTGTTCCCGCACCTCTCGGGGGATACCCACGCCCCGGTGCCCGGCTATGCCACGGCATTCCCGATGTACGAGCAGGTGGAATATGCCTTGCCGGGGGAAGTGCCGGTCCAGTCAACCGAGAAAGGGCGGTGACGGCCATGCGCACGAGCAGCGCACGGCGACAGGTCGGCGACAAGCAGGAAGATACGCCCGTTACGACGCGGCAGGTCCAGCGCCTCTACGAGCGTCCGCCATCGTTCACCGATCTCCTGCCATGGATGGAGTATGACCCCGACAGCCGAACCTTCCTGCTGGAGGATGGCATCAGCGTCGGCGCCCTGTTCGAGCTGACCCCGGCCGGCACCGAGGCGCCACGCCGGCCTTCATGACGCAGCTGCGCGATGCGATCCAGACCGCGCTGACCGATGCGAT
>CAZVIG010000144.1:0-1171 GCA_964627395.1 uncultured Sedimenticola sp. | reverse complement strand
TGCTCAAGTGGTTCAATCCGAGGCCCGAAGTGGCCGGTGGCGATCCCGACAGACTGCTGGAGATCGCCCCCTATCCGGGAGACGAAGACCTGCCGTTCGGGCACGACCTGGCGGAGCGGCTGACACTGACGATGCCACGCTCGGACAATACCACCGCCACCTGGTGGTTCGATAATCTGCCGCATACCGTGGTCACCATCCAGGGCCTGCGCCGTGCCCCGGAGATCGGCCACATGACGGCGGAGCGCCAGGCCGGCGACCACGTCTTCACGCTGTTCGACCGCCTACCGGAGCACACCATCATGGTGCTGACGCTCACGGCCACGCCACAGGACGTCACCCGCAACCACATCGCCCAGGTCAAGCGGGCCGCCGTCGGTGATTCTGCAGAAGCGGAACTCACCCGGGAGGATGCCGAGGCCGTGGAACGTGAGATGGCACGCGGCAACAAGCTCTATCCCCTCAGTATGGCCTTCTATGTGCGGGGCGACGACCGGAAGGCCCTACGCGCCAACGTCAACCAGCTCAACGCCTTGCTGCTGCCCAACGGCTTGCAGCCCATCCTGCACGAAGCCGACCTGCTGGCGCTCGACAGCTACATCCGCAATCTGCCCATGGCCTACGACGCGGCACTGGACAAGTCCCGGCGCCGCTCCCGGCTGGTGTTCTCCAGCCACACCGCCAACCTGATGCCCCTGTACGGCCGCTCCAAAGGGACGGGGCACCCCGGCCTGGTCTTCTTCAATCGCGGTGCCGAGCCCCTGGTGTTCGATCCGTTGCACCGTGTCGACCGGAAGAAGAACGCCCATATGCTGATCCTAGGCCCCACCGGAGCCGGAAAGTCGGCGCTACTGGTCTATCTGCTGCAACAGATGGCTGCCATGTACCGGCCGCTGATCTTCATCATCGAAGCGGGTGGCTCCTTCTCGCTGCTGGGTCAGCAGTTCCAGGACCATGGGCTGGCCGTCAACCAGGTCACGCTGAACCCGAATGCCGATGTCAGCCTGCCGCCCTTCGCCGATGCCCTGCGGGTATTGCAGAAAGAGCGCCAACACCACCTCCGGCAGGATCCAGACGCCCTGACGGACGATGATGACGAAACGGATGAAGAGGGCAGCGGCCGGGACATCCTGGGCGAGATGGAGATCGCAGCCCGTATCATGATCACCGG
>CAZVIG010000143.1:0-5983 GCA_964627395.1 uncultured Sedimenticola sp. | reverse complement strand
GGGCCGTGCCTGGCCGGGGGCGCCGGCGGCGTTCCGCCGGGGCAGGCCGGTGGGCGGGGGCAGGGGCTCGCCATGCTTCCAGGCCTGCTCCTGGCGCGCAAAGGTGGAAAGAGCCTCGCGGCGGTTGATCTGCTTGACCTGTTCGGTGGTGGGCACCACCAGTACCGAGCCGGACTTCAGCTTGTTGATGTTGCCGTCCTCGAAGGCGTCCGGGTTCATGCGCTGCAGGGCGATCATCATCTGCTGGCTGGTCACGTCGTCCGAGCGCAGGTAGTAGGCGATGGGCCACAGGGTCTCGCCGGGCTTCACCTTGTAGGTCTTGATGTTCGGGGCGATCTTGCGGCCCTGGGCGTCGAACAGCGGCTGCGGGCCCTTCACCGCGCCGCGGGCCGCCTGGCGGCGCGGCGCGGCGGGAGCCGGCCGGCGCGCGGCTGCGGTCACCGCGGCACCGGCGGAGGCGGTGCGCGTCGCCGGCTTCTCGCGCGGGTCCAGCAGCAGGGTGATGTCCTTGACCAGGTTGAGCTTTGTGCTGCGGATGCGCAGCGGGAACTGCACATAGGGCTGCTCCACCGGGTCGTCGGAACTGACGTGCACGAACCAGCGGTCGCCCTTGCGGCGCAACTGGAAACGCAGCTTCACCGGCAGCTCGTCCCATTCGATCTGCAGACGCTGGAAGTCCTCGGGCGTGCCGAGCTGGATATGCAGGTCCTCGGGAGAGAGGCCTTCGGTCCCCTGCAGCTCGATGTCCGCGTCCAGCGGTTGCAGCAGATAGGAATGGACGCGGGCCTCGCCGATGGACAGCCCCCAGCTCGTGGAGGGGAGCGCCAGGGCCAGGGAGACGCATCCTGCCAGCAGTGTCTTCTTGATCATGTCTTCGGGTGTCCCTGCCTCATGAACCGGGCGCGCGCTGTCGCAGTCAGTCTGAAGTGCGGCGTCATTTATGATGTTGCCGGAATAATCTATTGTAAGCTCATGATGTGCAAGTCATCGAAGCCCAGCGTCGTGTCGGGCCACCGCCTCCCGCAGCGGATTTCAGTTCCGCGGCCATCGGCCGATAGGCTGGCGATGGCAGAAGTATCCGGCGAAACGGGCAAGGCATGAGCGAATCCCCGGGCATACCGCGATTGGTCGATGCGTTGCGCGATCGTCCCCGCCAGTTGCAGCGGCTGGTGGTGATGATCGTGGTGGTGGGCATGGGCCTGGTGCTGCTGCAGCCGCTGTTGCGCGAGACCCGCGATGCCGGGCCCGCGGAGGCCCGCGAGCCGGCCCTGGTGCCGCCGGAACACGCCGTGCTGCCGTTGCCGGCGGCGCCGACCCTGTCGCCCGAGGAGCGGCGCAAGGTGGCGCTGGGACGGCGCCTGTTCCGCGAGCCGGCGCTCTCGCCCCGCGGTATGGCCTGTGCGGGCTGCCATCCCCTGGCGCGTTACGGCACCCTGCCGCAGCCCCGTTCGCCTTCGCTGGCGAAGGAAGGGCGCGAGCGCAATATCCCTACGGTTTTCAACGCGGCTTTCAACAGCCGCTTCGACTGGGACGGCCATCTGACGAGCCTGCAGGCGCAACTCGACGAGGTGCTGAGCAACCCTGCGCACATGGGCAGCGGCTGGCCGCGGGCGGTGGCCGCAGTGGCGAATGATCCGGCCTACCAGGACGATTTCGAGGCGTTGTACGGGGGGCGCATCGACCGGGAGACCATCAGCGACGCCCTGCTCGCCTTCGAGCGGGCCCTGGTGACCCCTGGTTCGCCCTTCGACCGCTACCTGTCGGGAGAAAGCGACGCCCTCGACGAGCGCGCGCTGGCGGGATTCCGTCGTTTCCGTGAATATGGCTGTATCGCCTGTCATCAGGGACGCAATCTGGGCGGCAACATGACCGCCGTCTATGGGCTCTTCGGCGATCCCTTCGCCGGCGGCGGCGCGGATGGGGAGGACCTGGGACTGAAACGGCATACCGGACGAGAGGACGACCGGCACGTGTTCCGCGTGCCCTCGCTGCGCAACGTGGCCATGACCGCGCCCTATCTGCACGACGGTTCGGCGCCCGACCTGGCCGAGGCGGTGCGGCGCATGGGGCGCTATCAGTTGGGCAAACGCCTGCCGGAGCGGGACGTGGCGCTGCTGGTGGCCTTTCTGCGCAGCCTCACTGCGCCGCTGCCGGAGGTGGCGCGATGAGGGTGCGCGGCTCCAGTCTGGCCCAGGTGGCGATCGCCGCCGCGCTGGCGGTGCTGATGTCCTATCTCTATCTGCACAGCCAGGTGGACAGCAAAGGGCTGGCGCGGCTGCAGGCGGAGATCCGCCAGCTCCAGATCGACGAGCTGCGCTTCCGTCAGTTGGTGGAGCAGGGACACCGTGGCGGGCTGTTCAACTACGACGCCCTGGAGCAGGTGAACGCCCGCCTGCGCCGAGGCCATGCGCGCCTGGTGGAGCAGCTTCAGGCGCGTGAAGCGCTGGCGACCCTGGTCCCGCGGGCGGAGGCGCTGCGCGCCCTGCAGGCGTCGCGCCAGCCCGCGCTGCAGCGCTTCGAGCGCGCCTTGTCGCTGCGTCGCCTCGCCGATCTCTATCTGCCCACCCTGGGGCGCCGGCTGCGTGACCGTCTGCTGGAGTCGTCGCAGGGCGACCCGAAGGCGGCGGGCGCGCTGCTCGACCGTCTGGCGGAGCTGCAGCTCGAGCTGGCGGGGATGGAACACCGCCCCGCGGACGACGGCACCCGGCTGCGCGCCCTGGTGGATCGGATGTCGCGCCTGCCCGGGGCCTTCGCCGCCATGGACCAGCAGACCCGCGTGCTGGCCAACGAGTTCGTGCGCTTTGCCTCCACCCGGGTCAAGGCCGCCTCTCTTACACAGGGTCAGATCGGGGTGCTCGCCGCCGAGGCACCGTTGCAGCAGCTCGAGTCCCTGGACGGCGCCTTCCGCGGCGAGGTGGCGCGCATCCGCCAGACCGCGGGCTACTACCGGGTGGCTTTGTTCGGGCTGGCGATCCTGCTGCTCTCCTATCTGGCATGGGTGTTCTTCAACCTGCAGAACGTCACCGAACGTCTGCGTCGCTCCCTGGCGGAGCTGGATTTCCACAAGTTCGTGACCGACGAGCACGCCATCATCAGCGCCACCGACGTGGACGGACGCATCATCTATACCAATGAGCACTTCCGCCGGCTCACCGGCTATTCCAAGGAGGAGCTGCACGGCAAGAACCACCGCATCTTCAAGTCCGGGGTGCACGATCAGGCCTTCTACCGGGAGATGTGGGAGACCATCGGGCGCGGCGAGGTATGGCGCGGCACCATCTGCAACCGTACCCGGGACGGCAGCCTGTGCTGGCTGGAGACCACCATCGTGCCGCGCCTGGGTCCCGACGGCCGGCCCTACGAATACTTCGCCATCCGCACCGACGTGAGCGAGAAGGTGAGCGCCGAGCAGCAGGTGGCCTGGCTGGCGCGGATTCCGGAGGAGAACCCCGAGCCGGTGATGCGCCTCGACCGGCGCGGACGGGTGCTGTACGCCAACGAGGCGGCCGCCGAGCTGCTGATGGAGCTGCAGGACACCGATCACCAGTGGCTGCAGCAGAGCTGGCCCACCAGCGTGGCGCGCGCCCTGGAGACGGGACGTTCGCAGGAGATGGAGCTGCTGGTGAGCGGCCGCTACTACCATTTCTATCTGGTGCCGGTGATGAGCGAGGATTACGTCAACATCTATGCCCACGACGTCACCGAGCGGCGCAAGGCCGAGCTGCAGCTCTCCCACCAGGCGCGTCACGACACCCTCACCGGCCTGGCCAACCGGCGCGCCTTCGAGGCCATGCTGGACGATGCCATCGAGGCCGCGCGTTTCGAGGCCCAGCCCAGCATGCTGTTGTACCTCGACCTGGACCAGTTCAAGGTGGTCAACGACACCTGCGGTCATGTCGCCGGCGACGAGCTGCTGCGCCAGCTCGGGACGCGCCTGGCGGGTCAGGTCCGCGGCAACGACGAGATCGCGCGTCTCGGCGGCGACGAGTTCGCGGTGCTGCTGCGCAACTGCCCGCCGGAGATCGGCATGGAGATCGCCGAGAAACTGCGCCAGCAGGTGGCGGATTTCCGCTTCCTGTGGGAGGACCGCTCCTTCCGCGTGGGCGTCAGCATCGGGGTGGTGGAGATCCGCGAGGACGCCACCAGCCGCGACGAGATCCTGGCCGCCGCGGACGTGGCCTGCTATGCCGCCAAGGACTCGGGGCGCAACCGCATCCATCTCTATCGTCTGGACGACGGTCAGGCGGCGCGCCGGCGCGACGAGATGGACTGGGCCGCGCGCATCCCCCAGGCGTTGGTCGAGGACCGTTTCATGCTGATGGTGCAGCCGGTGGTGCCGCTGCAGCCCGACTCGGGGGAGCGCGGCCACTACGAGGTGCTGATCCGGATGCGCGACGAGGACGGCGAGCTGATCCCACCCGGCGCCTTCATCCCGGCCGCGGAACGTTACGATCTGATGCCCGCCATCGACCACTGGGTGGTGCAGCAGGTGTTCGAGTATTTGGCGCGGCTGCGCGAGGCGGGCGAGGACATGCAGCGCTGGCGGTTCGCGGTCAACCTGTGCGGCCCCTCGCTGAGCGACGCCTACCTGGTGGAGTTCATCGCCGACCGGTTGCGCGAGCTGGAGCTGCCGGGCGGGCAGGTGAGCTTCGAGATCACCGAGACGGCGGCGGTGAGCAATCTCAGCGAGGCGGTGGAGTTCATCCAGCGGCTCAAGTCGTTGGGCTGCGAGATCGCACTGGACGACTTCGGCAGCGGCCTCTCCTCCTTCGCCTATCTCAAGAACCTGCCGGTGGACTTCCTCAAGATCGACGGCACCTTCGTGAAGGACATGCTGGAGGATCCCATCGACGCCGCCATGGTGGAGGCGATCAACCAGATCGGCCATGTGATGAACATCCGCACCATCGCCGAGTTCGTCGAAAGCGACGCCATCCGGCGCCGCCTGCAGGCGATCGGGGTGGACTTCGGCCAGGGCTACGGCATCGACCGGCCGCGCTCCCTGGAGGAGCTGGTGGAGGCCGCGCTGGAGATGCGTTCGGCGCAGGGGGCCGCCCGCGCCGCGCGGCTCACTTGACCCGCATCCCCGGCTGGGCGCCTTCGTCGGGAGAGAGCAGATACAGCTCCGAGCCGCCGGGCCCTGCCGCCAGCACCATCCCCTCGGAGACGCCGAAGCGCATCTTGCGCGGCGCCAGGTTGGCCACCATCACGGTGAGCCGGCCCTCGAGATCCTCGGGCCGGTAGGCCGACTTGATGCCGGCGAAGACGTTGCGGGTCTCGCCCCCCAGGTCCAGGGTCAGGCGCAGCAGTTTGTCCGCCCCCTCCACCTGCTCGGCGCGCAGGATGCGTGCGATGCGCAGGTCCACCTTGGCGAAGTCGTCGAAGGCGATGGTCTCGGCGATGGGCTCCTTCGCCAGGGGGGAATCGGCCGCCGGCGGCGCGGAGACGGCGGCCTCGGCCTGCAGGTCTTCCTTGGAGTCCTCGATCATGGCCTCGATGCGGTCCTTCTCCACCCGCGTCATCAGCGGCTTGAACTTGGCGATCGGGTGGTCGGCGAGCGGTTCGGCCTGGGTGTCCCACTGCATGGGCTCGATCTGCAGGAAGGCCTCCGCCTGCGCCGCCAGGCGCGGCAGGATCGGCTTCAGATAGCCCACCAGCACCCGGAACAGGTTCAGCCCGGTGGAGCAGATCGCCTGCAGCTCCGCCTCGCGCCCCGCCTCCTTGGCGATCACCCAGGGCTTGCGCTCGTCGATGTACTGGTTGGCGCGGTCGGCCAGGGCCATGATCTCGCGCACCGCCCGCCCGTATTCGCGCGCCTCGTAGTGGGCGGCGATCGATTCGCCCGCGGCGACGAACTCGGCATACAGCTCGGGTTCGCTGCATGCCGCAGACAGCCGGCCCTCGAAGCGCTTGTGGATGAAGCCGGCGCAGCGGCTGGCGATGTTCACCACCTTGCCCACCAGGTCGGAATTGACCCGCTGCA
>CAZVIG010000142.1:0-6143 GCA_964627395.1 uncultured Sedimenticola sp. | reverse complement strand
CGGCGGCCTGCGGGCCGCCGTCTTCATTTGTGTCGTTATGTCGCTTTTCGGCGACGCGGCTCAGTCCGTCTCCGCCCAGGGGCGGGGCGCGCCCAGATCCTGCCACTGATTGATCACCCGGCAGAACAGCTCCGCGGTCATCTGCGCGTCGTAGAGGGCGCCGTGGGCCTGCGCCGGATCCCACTCCAGGCCCGCCGCCTTGGCCGCCTTGGCCAGCACCGTCTGGCCGTAGGCCATGCCCGCCAGCGTGACGGTGTCGAAGGTGCTGAAGGGGTGAAAGGGGTTACGCTTGTACTCGCAGCGCGCCACCGCGGCGTTCAGGAAGGCCAGGTCGAAGAAGGCGTTGTGGCCCACCAGGATGGCGCGCTTGCAGCCGCTCGCCTTGACTGCGGCCCGGATCGGCGCGAACAGGGCGCTGAGCGCCTCCTTCTCCGGTTTGGCCAGGCGCAGCGGGTGCCAGGGGTCGATGCCGGTGAACTCCAGGGCTTTGGGATCCAGGTTGGCGCCTTCGAAGGGCAGGACGTGCTCCATGAAAGATTCCGCCGGCAGCAGCCGGTCCTGCTCGTCGAGGCGCAGGGTGACCGCGGCGATCTCCAGCAGGGCGTCGCGTTGGGCGTCGAAACCGCCGGTCTCGACGTCCACCACCACCGGCAGGTAGCCGCGAAAGCGGCGGCTCATGAGAGGGTTGTAAAGGGCGCTTTCCACGGCGCGCAGCATAAAGAAAGGCCGAGCGCCTGGCGAGCCGATTTTGCGGCCGCTCAAGTCCGTGCCGGGGCGGCCGAAAGCCACTGCAGGGTGACCAAAGGCTGTTCCGGCGGCTCGGGTTGCCTATAATCGCTGGATTCGTGTCGGGAACAGGTGACACGATTCGACCAAGAAGGACCGTGGAAAAGATCAATGAAAACGCTCTGTTTCGCCTCCGGCCTGTTTCGCCCCCTCCTGCTGGCCGGCCTGCTGTTTCTCGGGGGCTGTGCCACAGACCCTGATTTCGCCGACCCCCGGGATCCGCTGGAGCCCTTCAACCGGGCCATGTTCAGCCTCAACGACCTGCTCGACCGGGCGGTGATCCGGCCCCTGGCGGAGGGCTACCAGGCGATCGTGCCGGCGCCGGTGGACCGGGGCGTGACCAATTTCTTCAACAACCTGGAAGACGTCACCACGGCGATCAACAACCTGCTGCAGTTCAAGATCGGGCGCGCCGCCAGCGACGTGGGCCGGGTGCTGGTGAACACCACCCTGGGCATCGGCGGCCTGTTCGACGTGGCCAGCAACATGGATCTGCCGCGCCACGACGAGGACTTCGGCCAGACCCTGGGCACCTGGGGGGTGGCCACCGGGCCCTATCTGGTGCTGCCCATCGTCGGGCCTTCCAGCGGCCGCGACGCCGTGGGCGTGGTGGTGGACTGGTTCACCGATCCGGTCACCTATGTACAGGACGACACCGTGCGCTGGAGCCTGCGCGGCCTGGATCTGGTGGACACCCGCGCCGATCTGCTGAACGCCAGCCGGGTGGTGGACCAGGCCGCGCTGGACCGCTATTCCTTCGTGCGCGACGCCTATCTGCAGCGCCGCCGCAGCCTGGTCCACGACGGCAATCCGCCGGAAGAGGAGGAGGCCGACTACTGAGGGCGGGGCGCCGCGCGAGGCGCTACACTGCCCGCATGGAGACGCTCTATCCCCCCATCCGGCCCTATGCCCGCCACGAGCTGGCGATGGACCGGCGCCATGTCCTCTACGTGGAGGAGGTGGGCAACCCCGGCGGCATCCCCGCGGTGTTTCTGCACGGCGGCCCGGGCGCCGGCTGCGAGCCCTGGCACCGCCAGTTCTTCGATCCCGAACGCTATCGCGTGATCCTGTTCGACCAGCGCGGGGCGGGCCGTTCGCGGCCGCATGCCGAGCTGCGCGACAACACCACCTGGCACCTGGTGGAAGACATGGAGCGGCTGCGGCGTCATTTCGGCATCGAGCGCTGGCTGGTGTTCGGCGGCTCCTGGGGCTCCACCCTGGCGCTGGCCTATGCCCAGACCCATCCGGAGCGGGTCAGCGCGCTGGTGCTGCGGGGCATCTTCCTGTGCCGCCCGCAGGAGATCCGCTGGTTCTATCAGGAGGGTGCGAGCCGCATCTTTCCCGACTACTGGGAGGACTTCGTCGCCCCGGTTCCGCCCGAGCGGCGCCACGACCTGCTGCACGCCTACCACGAGCTGCTAACCGGCGAGGACGAGCTGCGGCGCATGGCCGCGGCGCGCGCCTGGTCGGTGTGGGAGGGGCGTTGCGCGACCCTGGAGCCCGATCCCGAGGTGGTGGCCCATTTCCGCGACCCGCATGTGGCGCTGGCGATGGCCCGCATCGAGAATCACTACTTCGTCAATGACGCCTTCCTCGAGCCCGACCAGTTGCTGACCGGGGCGGGCCGTCTGCAGGGGATACCGGGGACCCTGGTGCACGGGCGCTACGACATCATCTGTCCGGTGGAGAACGCCTGGGAGCTGCACCGGGCCTGGCCGGGCAGCGAGCTGGTGATCACGCCGCGCGCCGGCCACGCCGCGGGCGAGCCGGAGAACCTGGCGGCGCTGGTGCGGGCGACCGACTACTACGCCGGCGAGCTGGCCTGAGCGGCGTTGTCGCGGGCGCGCCGGATCAGCTCCGCGAGGGCGCGCGCGTTCTCCTGGTCGATGCCGATGAAGCGGCCGCCGATCCAGTGGCTGCCGGCGGTGCTCGCCGGGCTGGTCCAGGCCACCTTGAGCCCGGCGGCGAGCAGTACCCGGTCGGGCCTGTCGGCGCTGCGCAGGTCCACCTGCAGCACCCCGCCCGGGTCGCACTGGGTGGAGGCGAGGATCATCATGCCGCGGTTGGAGATGTTCACCAGGGTGCCCAGCAGGCGGTTGCTGAGGTTGTCGTAGACGAACAGGTTCAGCGGCAGTGCGTCCAGCCGCGGCTCGCGGCGTCGTTCCTCGGTCATGGTGCGTTTCCTGTGGCGAGGGAGGTTTCGAGTTTCTGGCGGATGGCGGCGAGGAGCTGTCCGAAGATGCCCTCGGGGCGCGCCTTGGCGGGGCGCAGAGCGCCGCTCTCCAGGTCCGCGGCCGCCTGTTCCAGGGACATGCGGGCCCGCTTCAGGCCGTGCTGGTCGACGAACAGGACGTGCCGGGTATGGGGATTGGACCACAGCAGCTTGACCAGCAGCGGCTGGTCGTCGCCCGGCGTCTGCATGAAGAACCAGCTCCCCACCGGGATCTCCAGCACCCGGGCGATGGCCGCCTCGTCCACCTCGGGCACCTCCGGTTCCGGCTCCTCGACGACGTCGGCACCGACCGGCTCCTCGGCGGCGGGTTCTCCCTGCTCCAGGCCCGGCAGATTGCGCAGGAAGGTGGCGATCTTCTCCTGATAGTGCGGCAGCAGTTGCAGAATCAGTCCCTGCAACCGCTCTCCGGCCGCCTGGGCGGTGGGCATGTCGCTGCGATCCACCGCCTCCAGGAGCTGGATGGCGGCGTCCAGGGCGTTCTTGCAGTTGGGATTGTGGGGGTCGAGGTCGTTGCGCAGCAGCAGCAGGCTCAGATAGTCGTTGAAGATGGTGTGGAAGAAGATGCGCACCCCGGTGGGCAGGCTGTACTGACGCAGCAGGGTCTGGGTGGCGCTCTCGGCGGTCTGGCGCGCCCGGGTGAGCATGGTCTGGCCCTGCTCCGCCTCCAGGGTGCGCTTCTCCGACACCCGCTTGGACTGCTCCAGTTGCTTCGCCTTGCGCTCCAGCTCCTCCTCGAGGTGCGCATAGTCGGGCTTGCCGTCGGAGTCGATGATCTTGCGCACGCAGTATTGCAGGGTGGGATAGATACCGGCGCGCAGCCGCTCCGGGTCCACCCAGCGGATGCCCAGTTGCAGCATGCGGTCCAGCAGCACCCTTGCGGGGTGGTCCTCCTGCTCCAGGAAGGCGGGGTCGTTGACCGCGATCTTCAGATAGGGGGTGTGCAGGTGGCTGAGCAGGGTCTTGAGCTGGGCCGACATGTTCTCGTTGTCGAGAATCGCCTCGAACAGCATGCCCACGATGTCGATGGCGTTCTGCTCGCGCTCGCCGACCGCCTTGTCGCCGCCCATCAGCTTGTGGATCAGGGCGCGCTGCTTCTTGAGGGTGTCGCGCACCTTCAGCAGCAGCTCCTTGTCCACCACCACCTTGTCGTCGCGGGTGACCAGCATCTGCGCCGCCGGGTTGGGCGCCTCGCGCGCCAGCTCCGGCGAGGCCAGGGCCTCGTTGACCCGCTGCCGGCTCTCCTGCGGCGGGACCGGCGGATAGTCGGCCGGCGCCTCGCCCAGTTCCTTGTAGGCGCGCCGCCGCCGCTGCAGCGAGAGCAGGCGCGAGATGTCGGTCATGGTCTGCTCGGCGGTGGGCGCCGGCGGTGCGGCGGCCTCCTCCTGGAACACCGAGTCGGGGCCCGTCTCGTCCTCCGCTTCCTTGTCCTCGCTGCGGCGCGCAGGCGCGGGCCCGTTGCTGGCGCGCTTGGGGATGGTGAACTTCACCGTGGGCAGCACCCCCGCCTCGGCCAGTTGCTGGTTGATCTCCGAGACGGCGATGTCCAGCTCGGCCATCACATAGCGGTCGAACAGGGTCACCAGCACCAGCATCACCCGGCTCGGGACCTCCAGCGTCTCGATGCCGACCTCGAAGGCGTCCGCCACCCGCTTGGGGTTCAGCGGCAGGTCGTCGAGGCGGAAGCGGCGCCCACCGTGGATCGCCGACATGCGCTGTTTGAGGGCGTGGAAGTTCTGCTGGTTGCGCATCGCGCAGTTGTTGGCGATGGTCTCCAGGGCCACGGAGCGCTCGTATTCGTCGCGCTCCAGCAGGCTCAGGGTCTCTTCGCCCGGGGACGGCTTGCGCTGGGCGGCCTCCTGTTCCTGGCGTTCCAGTTCGTCGCGGAACTTCGCCAGCATGGTGTCGCCGCGCATCGCCAGCAGGTGCTGGGCGTCGAAGAAGGAAGTCTGCAGGTCCACGCTTTCGGACTTGGCCGCGAAATCCACCAGGGTTTCGCCCACGTTGTCCAACAGCAGATTGAGGCCGTCGCACAGGCGTTCGATGGTCTGCGAGCGCCAGTTGGCGACAATGGCTGCGGCTTTCTGGTTCATTCAGCTTTCCGTAGCAGGCCGGGGAAGGTTCAGAATATAGTCCGGCTGGGTTTCGAAAGCTATCGGCAGCCCCGGCCCGGGCTTGAGGGCGCGCGGCGACACCCGGCATTCCGTGGAGCGACCATGATCGGACTGATACAGCGTGTGAGCGAGGCCCGGGTGCGGGTCGAGGGGGAGACGGTGGGCGAGATCGGCCCCGGTCTGCTGGCCCTGGTGGGGGTGCAGAAGGGCGACACCGAGGCGCGCGCCGAGCGCCTGCTGGAGCGCATCCTGGGCTACCGGGTCTTTCCCGACGAGACCGGGCGCATGAACCTGGGGCTGCAGGCGGTGGGCGGCGGGCTGTTGCTGGTGTCGCAGTTCACCCTGGCGGCGGACACCCGCAAGGGCGCGCGGCCCAGCTTCTCCAGTGCCGCGCCGCCGGAGACGGGACGGCGCCTGTTCGACCATCTGGTGGCCCTCGCGCGGGCCCGGCACCGCCCGGTGGCCACCGGCGTGTTCGGCGCGCACATGGAGGTGGAACTGGTCAACGACGGGCCGGTCACCTTCTGGCTGGAGAGCTGAGGGGCGCCGGCGTTCAGCGATGCCGGGTGACATTCTGCACTTTGCTGATATTCCAGGATTCTCCATGAAATCCAGCGAGTTGGAACATTTTTTCAGCGACCGGGTGAAATATTCGGGTTAGAATGCCATTTTTCAGCGATCGCTCCCTGGACTTCCCATGTCACGCACCGCGCGCGTAGAACGCAACACCCTGGAGACCGCCATCACGGTGGCGCTGGACCTGGACGGCAGCGGCCGCGCCAGCCTGGAGACCGGCGTGCCCTTTCTCGAGCACATGCTCGATCAGGTGGCCCGGCACGGGCTGCTCGACCTGGAGATCCGCGCCGAGGGGGATCTGCACATCGACGCCCACCACACGGTGGAGGACATCGGCATCACCCTGGGCCAGGCGCTGGCCCGGGCGGTGGGCGACAAGAAAGGCATCCGCCGCTACGGCCATGCCTATGTGCCGCTGGACGAGGCCCTCTCCCGGG
>CAZVIG010000141.1:0-6166 GCA_964627395.1 uncultured Sedimenticola sp. | reverse complement strand
CGGCAGCCCCTGGAAGCGCCAGGCCGCGTCGCAGGCCAGGTTGATGGCGTTGAACTCGATGTGCGCCACCGCGTGGATCAGCGCGGCATGGCCCTCGGGCGTGCCGATGCGGCGCTGCGGCACCTGGGCCGGGGGCACCAGCTCGGGACGCGCGGGGCGGCCCGGCGTCTCCACCGGCGGCAGCGCCAGCGGCTCCGGCGCCAGACGGCCGGCCAGCCAGTCGGCATGCAGGGCGCGGGCGCGTTCCAGCTTCTCGTCGACATCGGGGCAGCACAGACAGGCGTGCGCGGCGCGGTGCAGGTTTTCCATCGCTGGGCCATCCGGGAACTGCGGCGGACTATATCATTATCTCCTGAAGCACCCGCCGGCCGGTGGTAAAATCGGCCCGTTCCCCTCCCCGGCCCCGACCAGAAGGACCCGCACTTGGACAACATCAATTTCCATCGCCATTACAGCCGCAACACCCTGCTGCGCCTGGTCGCCCTGGTGGTGGTCGCCGCCGCCCTGGTGTACTGGAAGTGGGACCTGGTCAACGAGATCTACTTCAAGGACCAGCTCACCCGCCTCGGCTGGGTGATCAACGGGGCCATCGTGGCGCTGTTCCTGGTGGGGATGCTGCGGGTGGCGCTGAGCCTGGCGGGCTATGCGCGCGAGGAGACGGCGCTGCTGCGCTTCGTGCGCAACCTGAACAAGCGTCCCGAGGACCCGCTCAAGGGGGTGCCCAAGCGCAGCCTGATCGCGCAGCGCTACCGCACCCTGCTGGCGCTGCACGAGACCCACACCCCGATCAACCAGAACGCGCTGGCCTCCACCCTGGTGGCGGCGGAGAGCACCCGCAGCAGCCTGGCGAAGTACATCAACAACATTCTCATCCTGCTGGGGGTGTTCGGCACCATCGTCTCCCTGTCGATCGCCCTGATCGGCGCCTCGGACGTGCTGGAGAACGCCATCTCCGCCTCCGGCATGGGGATGGTGATCCACGGCATGTCCACCGCCCTGTCCACCACCATCACCGCGATCGTCTGCTACGTCTTCTTCGGCTATTTCTACCTGCGCCTGAACGACGCCCAGACCAACCTGGTGAGCGGCATCGAGCAGGTCACCACCGCCCATCTGATGCCGAAGTTCCAGGTACAGACCGACACCGTGCTCTACGAATTCACCGGCCTGATCCGCTCCCTGCAGAGCCTGGTGGCGGAGATGGGCAACACCCAGAAGTCGTTCCGCGAGACCGAGCAGCACATCCTCGACACCCTGGAGCAGCACCGCGACAAGGTGGCGCGCCTGGAGGCGCACATGGGCGACATCACCCGCCTGCTGCGGATCGGCTTCCGCCTGCGTGACGACGAATGAACGACGGCGGCTTCACCGACCTGCGGGTGAATCCCCAGGAGGGCCAGGTCAACGAGAGCTTCTGGCCCTCCTTCACCGACATCATGACCACGGTGGTGATGATCTTCCTGATCGCCATGGTGGTGCTGCTGGTGCGCAACATGGAGCTGGTCAAGCAGTTGCGCGCCACCATGGAGGCGGAACGCATCGCCGCGGAACTGGCGCGCGCCACCGGCGAGGAGAAGGACAGCCTGGCGACCGCCCTGCACCGCACCGAGGAGCAGCTCCAGCAGGCGCGCCTGGAGATCCTGCGGCTGCGCGAGAAGGGCGTGGAGCGCGAGAAGGTGATCACCGACCAGATCGCCACCATCAACGACCTGATGGCGCAGCGCGACGACCTCACCCAGCAGGCCGCCCAACTGAAGCTGAGCAAACAGCAGCTCGAAGCGCGGCTGCGTGACCAGCAGGCGCGTATCACCACCCTCACCCAGTCGCTCAAGAACCGCGAGCTGGAGCTGCAGGCCAGCCGCAGCGACGTGAAGAATCTCCAGGCCAACATCGCCAGCCTGCAGGAGAGCCTGCGCAGCTCCCAGGAACAGTCCTCGCGCCTGCAAGAGGCGCTGGCCGCGCGCAGCCAGGAGCTGGAGGCGGCGCGCCAGGCCGCCAAGGCCATGGAGCGCAAGTACCTGGTGCTGGTGGGCGACTACGACAACCTCAAGGTCAAGTACGACAAGCTGGTACGCCCGGCGCGCTCCGCCGAAGGACGGCACATCGTGGAGGTGCGCTACTGGAAGAAGGACGGCAAGTACCACATCGCCTGGCACGAGGGCGACGAGGGCGAGTTCCAGCCCATCTCGCGCCGTCGCCTGGAGCTGGTGCTGAGCCGGCTCCTCAAGGAATACCCCAACGGCCTGTACGTGAAGGTGATCTTCCCCGAGAACTCCGGCCTCTCCTACAACGAGGCCTGGGAGTTCACCAACCACCTGCACCGCAAGTACGACTACTATTTCCGCGACCAGGGTCCCTCGGATACGACCGACGACAAGGCGGTCAAAGCGGAATGATCGCGGTCAACCTGGTCACCGGCTTCCTCGGCACCGGCAAGACCACCCTGATCCGTCACCTGTTGGAGCGCCATCCGCCCGACCAGCGCTGGGCGGTGCTGGTCAACGAGTTCGGCGAAGTGGGCGTGGACGGCGCCCTGCTGGACGATGCCGGGGTGGCGATCGAGGAGGTCGCCGGCGGCTGCCTGTGCTGCGTCGCCGCCCCCGCCTTCACCACCGGGCTGAACCGCCTGATCCGCCGGCACCGCCCCGACCGCATCCTGATCGAGCCCAGCGGCCTGGGCCACCCGGCGCAGGTGCTCGAACAACTGCGCTCGCCCCTCTACCAGGGGACGCTGAGCGTGCAGGCCACCCTGTGCCTGATCGACCCGCGCCATCTCGACTCGCCGCGTCATCTGACCCACCCGGTGTTCCAGGACCAGATCCACCTCGCCGACGTCCTGATCGCCAACAAGACCGACCTGTGCAGCGAGGCCGAGATCGAACATTTCCTCGCCTTCGCCGCCGCCCTGGAGCCGCCACCGGAACGGGTGCTGCTGGCCCGCCACGGCCACATCGACCCCGCCATGCTCACCCGGGCTGCCGCCGAACGCTCTGCCAGCTTCCCCGAGGCGCATGCCTTCCTGCTGGGCGAGGACGCCGCCCATGCGCATCCGGCACCGGGAGAGGACGCCTGGCAGCGCTACCAGGGCGAGGCGGACGGCTACCATCGCCTCGGCTGGTGGATCGGACCCGCCTGGCGCTTCCGGCGAGAACCCCTGCTGGCCTGGCTGGATGCCCTCCCCTGCGAGCGGGTCAAGGGGGTGTTCGTCTGCGACGACGGCGGCCTGAGTTACAACCGCGCCGGGGAGGATCCCGCCGCCATCGTCGAGGCACCCGTGCCGGCCGCCTCCCACCTGCAGCTCATCGACCCGCACCCCCTGGACGATGCCAGCCTGGAGAAGGCACTGAGAAAACTGGCGGACGCCTCCTGAGCGGCGCCCTGCCTCAAGAGAGTCGGTCCGGCATCTTCTGCGCCACCTGCTCGCGCAGATAGACCGGCCGGGCATCGGCGGCGGCCACCGTCTCCCCGGCGGCCAGCAGCGGCGCCGCCAGGCGTGCCACGTCCGCTGCATGCACGCGGGCCTCGGGATCGAGCGCGACCCGGCCGTCGGCGAGTGCCGCCAGCGCCTCGCCATGCGCCGCCGCGCCGCTGCCGGCGACCAGCCAGGGGCCCTCGACGGGCAGATGCACCGCATCGGGGGCGCTCACCCGCTCCTCGCCCAGGGGCTGCACCAGACCGTCACCATCGCGCTCGCAGGGCAGCCAGTAGAGTTCCTGCATGCGCGCATCCAGGACCGCCAGCACCCGCTGCGCCGTGTGGCGCCCGGCCGCGCCCTGGGCCAACGCCAGCAGGCTGGAAACCGGCACCACCGGCAGGTCCGCGGCCATCGCCAGTCCCTGGGCCACGGCGGTGGCGATACGCACCCCGGTGAACGAACCTGGCCCGCGCGCGAAGGCCAGGGCGTCGAGCTGCGCCAGCGCCAGGCCGGCCTCGGACAGCAGGGACTCGACCATCGGCAGCAACAATTGTGAATGCTGTCGCGGAACGACCTCGAACTTCTCGCGGATCCCGCCCTCCAACAGCAGGGCGGCCGAGCAGGCCTGCTCGGTGGTATCGATGGCAAGGATCTTCATGACACCTATTGTACGCGCCTGCACCGGAGCGCCGCGCATACCGAGCGCTGGTGCTAGAATCCGCTTCCCAACAATGCCGGAGCAGTATCAGGCATGAACGCACCCCAGTCCCCCGCGCCCGAGAACCCCGCCTTCGACATGAAGGCCGGGAGCTTCACCCTGCCCTCGCTGCAGATCCGGCGCAACGACCCCGACGCCCTGGACCACTATCTGGCCGCACAGGTGGCGCGCCTGCCGCGCTTCTTCGAGCAGGCGCCCCTGGTGATCGACCTCACCCGCTTCGAGGACGAAACGCCCCCCGACTTTCCGGTGATCGTGGGCATGATCCGCGCCCACGGCATGGTGCCGGTGGGGGTACGCGCCGCCAGCCCGGAGCAGATCGAACAGGCGCGGATGCTGGAGCTGGCGGTGATGCCCCGCCTGAAGACCGCGACCAGCCGTCCCGCCGCGCAGACTCCGCCGGCCGCCTCCGCGCACGAGCCGCTGGTGATCGAGCAGCCCGTGCGCTCCGGGCAGCGGATCTATGCGGAAGGCACCGACCTGGTGCTGTGCGCCGGTGTCGGTTCGGGCGCCGAGGTGATGGCCGACGGCCACATCCATGCCTGGGGGCCGGTGCGCGGCCGCATGCTGGCGGGGGTGCGTGACAACTCCAAGGCGCAGATCTTCTGCCGCGAGCTGGGCGCCGAGCTGGTGGCCATCGCCGGGCGCTACCTGGTCAGCGAGGACCTGCCCCCGAAACATCTTGGACGCAGCGTGCGTATCGCCCTGGAGGGCGACCGCCTGCAGTTCTCACCCCTTTGAATTCACCGGGACCGATCCCAAGGAGTCATCCGTTGGCAAGAATCATCGTCGTCACATCCGGCAAGGGCGGTGTGGGCAAGACCACCACCAGCGCCGCCTTCGCCATGGGCCTGGCCGAACGCGGCTACCGCACCGTGGTCATCGACTTCGACGTCGGCCTGCGCAATCTCGACCTGGTGATGGGTTGCGAACGCCGCGTGGTGTTCGATTTCGTGAACGTCATCCAGGGCGAGGCGAAACTGGCCCAAGCCCTGATCCGCGACAAGCGCAATCCCGACCTGTATGTGCTCGCCGCCTCCCAGACCCGCGACAAGGAGGCGCTCACCGCCGAGGGCGTGGGCAGGGTGCTGGGCGAGCTGTCCGAGAGCTTCGATTTCATCGTGTGCGACTCCCCGGCGGGTATCGAGAAGGGCGCCACGCTGGCCATGTACTACGCCGACGACGCCATCGTGGTGACCAACCCCGAGGTCTCCTCGGTGCGCGACTCCGACCGCATGATCGGCATCCTCTCCAGCAAGTCGCGGCGCGCCGAGAAGGGGCTGGAGCCGATCCGCGAGCACCTGCTGGTGACCCGCTACGCACCCGAGCGGGTCGCCCGTGGCGAGATGCTGTCGCTCGATGATGTGAAGGAAATCCTGGCCCTGCCTCTGCTCGGCGTGATCCCCGAGTCGCAGGCTGTGCTCAACGCCTCCAATGCCGGGCAACCGGTGATCCTCGATAAGGAAAGCAACGCCGGCCAGGCCTACAGCGACATGGTGGACCGTTACCTGGGCGAGGAGCTGCCGCATCGCTTCATCCAGCCCGAAAAGAAGGGCCTGTTCGGCCGGCTGTTCGGAGGTTGAGATGGCACTTCTCGACTTCCTTCGCCAGCGCAAGAAAAGCAACTCCGCCGCCATCGCCCGCGAACGCCTGCAGATCCTGGTGGCCCACGACCGCCGCCCCGGCGGCCCCTCCTGGCTGCCCGAACTGCAGCGCGACCTGCTGGCGGTTATCCGCAAGTACGTCGCGGTGGACGAACGGGCGGTGCAGATCCACCTGGAGAACGACGGCAGCCAGGAGATCCTGGAGCTGAACGTGGTGCTGCCGGAACGCTGAGCCCGGGAGCCCCAGCGTCGGTGGTGCTGCGCCACCGGCCACCCGGAAGAAACACCCATCCGCTCCCCCTGCGGGGGAAATGAAGGTGAATCTTCTTTGTGGGAGGGGCTTCAGCCCGACACCAGTGCCGCACCGATCTCCTTGTCGCGGCTGAAGCCGCTCCCACAAGCCCGCCGGCAATGCCCTTTCCCTGTGGG